>JAEZBF010000159.1 GCA_023427545.1 Pseudomonadota bacterium | reverse complement strand
GAAGGACATCCTCGTCCGGACCTTCAAGGAGATCAGCAGCGACCGGATCACGCTGATCGCGGCAGGGGTGACGTACTACCTGCTGCTGGCGATGTTCCCGGCACTGACCGCGTTCGTATCGGTCTATGGGCTATTCGCCGACCCCAGCACCGTGGCCGAGCACATGCAGGTGCTCTCGAACGTGGTGCCGGGCGGCGGGCTGGAGATCATCAACGAGCAGCTGCAGCGGCTGACCAGCGAAGATGCGCCGACGCTGGGGTTTGCCCTCATCATCTCGCTGGGGCTGGCGCTCTGGAGTGCGAGTTCGGGAGTGAAGTCGCTATTCGAGGCGATGAACATCGCCTACGACGAAGTGGAAAGCCGCAATTTCTTCGTGCTCAACGCGGTTGCGCTGCTGTTCACGCTCGCCGGTATCGTCGGCGCGGTGATCATGCTGGGCGTCGTCGTGGCTCTGCCGGCGGTGCTGAGCGTGATTGGCCTCGGCAAGGGTTGGGAGTGGCTGGTACAAATCGCCGGCTATTTGATCATGGTGCTGGTGCTGCTCACCGGCATTGCGGCGCTCTATCGCTGGGGTCCGAGCCGTGAGCAGGCGAAGTGGCGATGGATAACGCCGGGCGCGCTCTTTGCCGTGGCGGTGATCGTCGTGCTGTCGCTGATCTTCTCGTGGTACGCCGCCAATATCGGTCACTTCGACAAGACCTATGGCTCGCTCGGTGCGCTGATCGGGTTCCTGTTCTGGATGTGGGTTTCGATCACCGCGGTCGCCTGCGGAGCGGAGCTCAATTCGGAGGCGGAGCACCAGACCGCCAAGGATTCAACGACGGGTCCGGAAAAGCCGATGGGGACCCGCGATGCCGAGATGGCCGATACGCTCGGGGCGGCCACCGGGAAAGACGGCCGGCGCCGCGACGATCCCCGAGCCGGCAAGAGTGCGGAGTGGATCGAGGGCTTCGAGGCGGGGCGCAAGCACTGGGGCGGCAGCCGCAAGCGCATGCCGCTGGCGCTCGCCATCCCGGCCGCGATCGCGGTCAATGCGATGGACAAGCGCGAGCGGCGCTAAGGGCTGGTGCCGACTGCACTACCCCTCATCCGCCCTTCGGGCGCCCTCGGGTCGAGCCCGAGGGCAGGCTCTTCTCCCACAAGGGGAGGAGGCGTGACTGCGAAATCAAGGCGGGTCGCTGTTATCGCGGGCGGCCGACGCCGGCTGGCGACTCGCCGGGGGAGAGCAGGTAGCGCCAGATCGCGGCGCCGAGGGCGGCTCCGACCAATGGTGCAACGATGAAAAGCCAGAGCTGACCCATGGCGCCGTTCTGGGCGAAGATCGCGGCGGCGATCGAGCGGGCCGGATTGACCGAGGCGTTGGTGACCGGGATGCCGACGAAGTGCACCACGGCAAGCCCCAAACCGATGGTCAGCGGTGCGAACCCGGCGGGCGCCGCCTGGCTGGTCGAGCCCAGGATGATGATCAGGAACATGCCGGTGAGCACCGCCTCGGCGATGAAGCCGGCAACCATCGAGTAGCCGCCGGGCGAGAGCTCTCCGTAGCCGTTGGAGGCGAAGCCGCCAGCGGTGAATCCGGTCGCGCTTGCGGCGATGACGTAGACGATGACGGCTGCAATCACGCCGCCGACGATCTGAGCGATCCAGTACGGGATGAGCTCGCGCCAATCGAACCGGTTTGCGATGGCGAGGCCCAGCGAGACCGCGGGGTTGAAATGCCCGCCGGAAATGCCGCCGACGGCATAGGCCATGGTGAGGACGGCGAGGCCGGCCGCGAACGAGACGCCGATCCAGCCGAGCCCGACATCGGGTACGCCGGCCGCCATGAGCGCGGAGCCCAAGACGGCGAAGACCAACCAGAAAGTGCCGAAGACTTCGGCCGCGAGTTTCCTGATCATTTGTGATTCCCCCGGAGTGACGCTGTCGCGAGCATTAGCCCGGGGCGTGACGGGCGTGAGCGGGCGGCGGGAGATTTGCACAGGGGATTCGTGGGGGGTGGGTGGAATGCCCCCTCGCACGACCGCCTGCTCCTGCGGCAGTCCGCGGATCGATCTCTCCGGTCGGGAGAGGAAATAGGGCCCCCCACGCGTCATTGCGCGGAGACCTTCCCTGACGGGGAGAGGCAAAAGGGATTAGCGCAGGCCGACTTCTTCCAGGAGGCCCATGCGGCGGGCGTCGTAGTAGTAGCCGCGGGAGTAGTTGCGGACAGCCTGGTCGGAGTTCTTGTGCCCGACGAGGTAGGCGCCGGCGAGGTACTTGACGCCGTACTTGAGGTTGGTTTCGGCGTCGAGAAGGCCCGCTGCCGGGCCGCTGTAGCCCATCGACTTCGCAGTATCGTGGCGGATCTGCATCAGGCCCCAGTACGGGCCGTTTCGCGCCTTGGGGTTGTAGCCGCTCTCGCGCTGGATCACGCGATGAACGAGCGAGGGCGGCACGCCGTTGATCGCGGCATAGTGGGCGATCAGGCCATCGAGCGTGCCGGCAACTGCAGTCGGCGGCGGCGATGAGGTTGCGATCGTGGGGGCGAGCGATGCGGTAGCGACGGGCGCTCCGGCAATCCGCGGCAGGCCGGCGGCCGAGCAGGCCGACAGCACCAGAGCTGCCACAGCCATGCTGACGAGCAATCGAGCGGTCGGTACTATTTTACGCGGCTCCCAAGCCAACCCACGCGCCCCGCCTAGGGCCGAAAGGCGGCGGGTCTGTGGCAAAGCCGTAACGCTTCGCCGCGGTTGCGTCCACCCCTGCCCGATCGGCTGTGTAC
Organism: Pseudomonadota bacterium; assembly: GCA_023427545.1. GTDB lineage: Bacteria > Pseudomonadota > Alphaproteobacteria > Rhizobiales > Devosiaceae > JAEZBF01. Next base: position 2,115 of record JAEZBF010000159.1, on the reverse strand, counting down.
GCGGTCACCCGGCCCTTCCATCCGGCGCGAGGGCCGCGATAGGTAATCGGCATGACCAGACGCGAGCTTCTCGCCCGGCTCCGCTACGAGTTCGACAAGTCGATGGCCGCCGGGACGGTGGCGCTGATCGGCTGGCTGGCGCTGGGTTCGCTGGTGCTGATCGCCGTCGCCGCTGCGGTTGTCGCCCTGCTCCACATCGGCCCCGAGGGCAGCGAGCCGCTCGACTTCTTCGAAGCTGTCTGGGCTTCGCTGATGCGAACGCTCGACCCCGGCACAATGGGAACCGACACCGGCTGGGCGTTCCGCGTCGTCATGCTGATGGTGACGATCGGGGGCATCTTCGTGGTGTCGACCCTGATCGGCGTGCTCTCATCGGGCATCGAGGGGCGGCTCGAACAGCTGCGGCGCGGACGCAGCAAGGTGCTCGAGACCGATCACACCGTGATCCTCAACTGGAGTCCCTCGATCTTCGACATCATCGCCGACCTCGTGGTCGCCAACGCTCCGCGCCGCAAGCCGCGGATCGTGATCATGGCACCCAGGGACAAGATCGAGATGGAGGAGGAGATCGCCGCCAAGGCCGGGCCGCTGGGCAATACGCGGATCATCTGCCGTTCCGGCAACCCCACCGATCTCTACGACCTGTCACTGGTTTCGCCGCAGACGTCGCGCTCGATCGTGATCGTGTCGCCCGAGAGCGAGCACCCCGACAGCGACGTGATCAAGACCATCCTCGCGCTCACCAACGATCCGGGGCGGCGGGTGGAGGCGTATCGGATCGTGGCGGAAATTCGCAAGTCGCGGAATGGGGAACTGGCGTTGGCCGTAGGCGGCCGGGAGGTGCAGCTCGTTTTGGCCGACGAACTGATCGCGCGGGTGATGGTGCACTCGTCGCGCCAGACGGGGCTCAGCGCGGTCTACTCCGAGCTGCTCGATTTCGCCGGGTCGGAAATCTACATCAGCGAGCAGCCGGCGCTCGCGGGCAACAGCTTCGGGGACTCGCTGATGGCCTACAACACCTCGCTGCTGATCGGGCTGGTCGACGGCGAAGGACGGGTGTTCCTCAACCCGCCGCCAGAGACCGAGATGCAGCCGGGGTTCAAGGGGATATTCATCGCCCACGACGCCAATTCCATCCACATCGAGGCCGAGACGATTGCGGTGGACACGAGCGCGATCGCCGAGCTCGAACCCGTCCCCCGGGTTCCCGAGCGGACGCTGATGCTGGGCTGGAACCGGCGGGCGCCGATCATCATTCGCGAGCTGTCGCGCTACGTCGAACCCGGATCATTGCTCACCGTCGCGGCCGACATAGAGGACCTGCAGGCGCAGGTGATGGATGTGGAGGTGCGTAGCGACCGGCTGGCGATCGAGTACGGGGTGCTCGACACGACCCGGCGCGATGCGCTCGAGGGGCTCGATATCCGCTCCTACGACCACGTGCTGGTCCTCGGCTATTCGGACGTGCTGCCGCCGCAGGCCAGCGATACGCGCACGCTCGTCACCCTGCTCCACCTGCGGCGCATCGCGGAAGCGGAGGGCATCCACATCAACGTGGTTTCAGAGATGATCGACGTGCGCAACCGCCAGATCGCGGAGGTGACGCGCGCAGACGATTTCGTGGTCAGCAACCGGCTGGTCAGCCAGATGCTGGCGCAGGCGAGCGAGAACGAGAACCTCGCCGCGATCTTCGATGAGCTGCTCAATGAGGCGGGGTCGGAGTTCTACATGCGGCCGGCGGGCAACTATGTGGCGCTCGACCGGCCGGTGAGCTTTTACACCGTGGTCGAGGCGGCGCGGCGCCGCGGCGAGGTGGCGATCGGCTACGCGCGCCGGCGGGCGGCGACCGCCGAGCCTAAGAACCCGGACGGCGTGGTGGTCAACCCGCGCAAGGCCGAACGCGTGACGTTCGGGCTGGACGACCGGGTGATCGTGCTGGCGCGGGAGTGAGGCGTGGGGCCGGTCGGGAGGATTATCTCAAACTTGCGGGGCTTCACCGGCTGGGTCCTCGCGTCAAGCGCGAGGATGACGAGCGGAGTTTGTTGCGGGCACGGTCGCCTGAACTCACGTTACGCGATGACGCCGTTCCTGAGGGACTCCGAGATCGGTGCCGGA
>JAEZBF010000400.1 GCA_023427545.1 Pseudomonadota bacterium | reverse complement strand
TTCCTGATCCATCATGCCGGTCGGGTTGTTCCGGCCACCGTGCTTGCCGACCACCTCTACGATATGGGCAACGATCGGGACCCGAACGCTATCGAGGTGATCATCGCTCGACTTCGACGAAAGCTCGGCGCCAACACGATCGAGACACGGCGCGGGTTCGGATACATGGTGGCCGCGGGCGCGTCGCAGTGAACCGCGGCTCGATCCGGCTCCGGCTATGGGCGGCTGGCGGCGCCTCGATGCTTTTAGCTCTGGTGCTGGCCGGGGTGGGCCTCTCCTACCTCTTTGAGCGCCATGTCGAGCGCCGGGTGGAAGCCGAACTGGCTGTCCAGCTCAACGCCCTCATCGCGGCAACCTCCTTCCAGGACGGCTCACTCAGGGTTGCGCCACCGAACGATCCTCGTTTTGCCGAACCGCTCTCGGGGTACTACTGGCAGGTCGAGGATCTAGCCACCGGCGTCCTTGTGCGGTCGCGTTCGCTGTGGGACGGCACGCTCAAGCTAACCTCGTCACCAAGTCCGGAAACACAGCACCTCGAGGAAATCGACGGACTCGATGGGGAGACCCTCATCGTGCTTGACCGGACCGTCACGGATGCTTCAGGCGTCCGCTTCCGTGCTGCCGTGGCTGAAGGCTATGCAACGGTGTCCACGTCAGTGGCAGAATTCACCGCGGAGTTGGTGCCGGCCCTGCTCCTCCTTGGCATGGCGTTCCTCGCCGCAAATTTCATCCAGATCACCGTCGGGCTGGCGCCGCTCAAGACGCTCCGCGCGGCCGTTGCGGATGTCATCACGGGCCGGCGGACGCGGCTCGACGCCAGCGCTCCCCGTGAGGTCCAACCCCTTGCCAAGGAGATCGACCGGTTGCTCGACTCCCAGGAGAAGGAACTCGGTCGCGCTCGGGTACGCGCAACCGATCTCGCTCATGGGCTCAAGACGCCTCTGCAGGTTCTCTCATCGGACATACGCACGCTACGCGATAAGGGAGAGAGAGAGCTTGCCGACGAAATCGAAAAGAGCGTCTCCGCAATCCGCCGCCACATTGAGCGGGAACTCACCCGCGCCCGGCTGGCGCGAGGTCCTGCTGCGTCGACCCGCGCCTTGGTGCGCGCTTGCGTAACCCGGATCGTGGACGTGGTGCGGCGAACCCCGGCAGGTTCAGCGCTGGATTTTCAGGTCAACGTGCCGGAGACGCTTACCGCACCGATGGAGGAAGGAGACCTCGCCGAGCTCCTTGGAAATCTGGTCGAGAACGCCGCGCGTTTTGCACGCACCCGGGTCGTCATCGCCGCGGCTCACCGACCGGATGGCGTCGAACTCGTCGTCAGCGACGACGGCCCGGGTGTCCCTGCGGCCGATCGGGAGGCAGTCCTCGCCCGAGGCGTGCGGCTCGACAGAAACGGTCCCGGAACGGGTCTCGGCCTCGCCATCGTTGCCGACGTCGTGGAAGCGTATGGCGGACGCCTTGCGCTTGAAGATGCGAGGCCAGGCTTGCGCGTTTGCGTGCTTCTTTCTGCTGGCCCGCGTTGATCAGGCAAAGCCAGGGAAGAAATCGACGATGATGTTCTTTCGAGGAACGCCCAGGTCCAGCAGCATCTTCTTGATTGCCGCCACCATCGCCTGGGGTCCCGAGATGTAGAACAGGCGCTCGCGCCAGTCGGGGACAGTCTCTTGCACCATTTCGGCGGTGATGTAGCCGGCCCAATCGCCGATCGCGGCGTCGCGGGCAATGGCGTGGTGAGTGGTGACGCCGAGCCGGCTTTGCGCCTCCGCTAGAACATCGAGATAGGCGATATCTGCCTGCCGCTCGTTGCCGTAGAGCACAACGATTTCGCGGCGCTCGTCGCGATCGAGCAGCTCACGGAGCATCGACCGGAATGGGGTGATGCCGATGCCGCCGGCGATAAAGACGAGCTTACGCTTGCGGCTTCGGGGCAAGGTGAAGCCACCAGCGAGCTGACCTGCGTAGATCGACTCGCCAGGCTGCATCGCAGCAAGGGACCGCTTGAATGCGCTGCTCTCAGGGTAGAACTTGATGCCGAGCCGGACGCGGTTTTCGGTCGGAGCATTGGCGAGGGTGAAGTAGCGCCGGTTCCCGCGATTGTCGGGGTGGTCCGTGTCGAGTGTCCACTCCAAATACTGGCCGGCCGCGAAGCGGAGCGGCTTATGTGACGAGAACACGAAGTCGTAAGTGTCGGTGGCGGCCTGCTCGATGCGCTCCAGTGTGAGCTGGTGGCGACCACGTGGACCGGTCAGCAGGGCGAAGAGATTGCCTATGATCAGTGCAAGCTCCGGGGTAAGATAAAACGAGCCGAAGTGCACCGTTGGGGCAAAGAGCACGCCGACCAACGCCGCAAAGGTCAGCCGCGACCAACGCATTGTCGGTGCGGTCAACGGCTCGGTGAGCATGACGAAAGCGAAGAAGAAGAGCGGTGACGACCGCATCGTTTCGAGAACGACGGCGGGCCAGTTCGCAGGTGTAGTGGTCACCAGCAGTGTTGCTAGCGCTGCGGCAAAGAACGCCAGTATCAAATCTGTCCGCCGGAGCTTGCGGACGACCAGGACGCCTCCGGCGAGCACCACGGGCAGGAGCTGGAGGTTTCCGGCGATCCACCAGCTTGCCGGCGTCGCTAACCACCATCCGGTCAGCAGCACCGCCAGGGCCGCGGGGTTGAAGACGTGCTTGCCGCCCAGCGCCAGCATGTATTTGCCCGCCATCGCCCAAATCGAGACGAAAACGATCACACCGACGCTGTGGGGATCCGCGGGACTCGCGGGGTCCATGATCAACGCCAGGATCAGAGCGGTGATATGGCCGGACTCCGCGTTTGCCGGGACCCGGAAGACGCGCGCAAAGACCCAGTTGGCGACGTAGCAGGTCGCGAGGATAAGAACTGCCGAAAAGAGCAGGTCAGCCGCATTCTGGGGCATCAGCCCGGCCAAGGTCATGAGTACGGCGGAACCAACGAGGGCGATCAGATAGTACAGCACCAGCCTGTACATGGTGATGCGATCAAGCACGTCATCGAGGAGCCGGATCATGGACGGACGAACCGCGAAAAGCCGCTGGTGAACGTTGCTTTGCCTGATCTGTCGATGAGGTAGCCCTCAAGCTCCGGCTGAACCTCGATGAAACCGATGCCGTCCCGGCCCATGGCGAACGCGGCGGTGGCGAAGCGGTCGGCCTCGAGGACATCCGGGCCCAAGACAGTGAGGCTGAGAATCTCGTCGAGCAGCTTCCCAGGCCTATGGGGAACATAGATGTGCTGGCCGCGCGCATAGGTCCCGGACGTGGCTATTCCACGCCCCTCAGGGCACAGCACCCTCACGATCTGGTTTTTATTGAAGGGGCTGCGAATGCCGACGCGCCACGGATCACCAGCGGGATTGCGGCCGGCCGACTGGATGTCCCCACCGGCTTCGATGAAGTAGTTGGCGACACCGGCGTCGCTCAGCATCCGGGCAGCGTTGCGGATCGCCCAGCCCTTGACGATGCCGGAGGGATCGATCCCACCATCGGGCCGGTGAATGTCAAAGAAGCCGCCGGTCTCTCGCCGGGTCTGGTCGGCGATCGCCAGCACCTCCTTCATCTCGGGGCTGAAGTGGCCAGGTAGAAGCAACCCAGCGTTGATGGCCGAGATCTCGCTTGAAGGCTTGTACGTCGAAAAGCGCCCGTCAATGGCGTAAAAGTAGCCGAAAACGCTCTCCGCCACCTCGGGAGCCGACTCGCCGATCACCGCCACGGTGACCGGCATTCCCATGATGATGCGCGTTTCGAGCATCATTCGTCAAAGGCCCGAAGCCTGCCTCAAGGCGCCGCCGATCGAGCGGATGAAAGCCTCACTCGTTAGGGTCGCTCCCGAAATGATGTCGACATCTGCGCTCTGCGCCTGCACCACCTCGTCACGCAGCCACGGAAGTGCCTGCTGATTGATCCTTACCGACGTGCGCCGATCATTCGGCCACTGCAGCACCTGAATGCCCGCCAGGCGCCCGCCCTTGATGATGGCCTGGATCTGGATCGGACCGTAGTACGCATCAACAACGGGGCCGGTGTAGACGCCGTCCGCATACCTCGTTACCTCGGCGACTGCCATTGCTGCCTGGCTCACTAAAACCGGCACGTTGCGAACGCTAGGGGGTGCTGCCGGGATTGGCGCTGTTGCGACGGGAGCTCCTGCGGCCGCAGACGGGGTTGCAGAGCTGGGGGGCGCAGTTGTGGTCAACGTCGCAGGAGCAGTCGCGAGCGCGGCCGGGCCACGGCCTTGTGTACCCTTGCTGTCTTCCGGTGCCCCCTCGACCGTGCCTGCCGCGCCGACAGAAGGTGGCGCCGGTTGGTAACGAGGTTGATCGGCCAAGGGCATAGGCTGTCCGGCGCCTTGTTGTTCACTGCCGGCGAGCATGGTTGAGTCCAGCAAACCATCAGCGGGTCGGGACACAGACTGCTGCCACACATAGGCGCCCGAGGCTGCCAGGACGACGAGGCTGAGAGCGAGCTTCTGCATTGCGGTAAATCCATCTGCCTGCGGCTGTCGCCACGGTGGCTGACAACGGATCGAGGTTGGCAGTTGCAAGCTGTCACGAGCCTGTCGGGTCGTGACAGCACCGGAGAAATGCGACTGGAGCCGAGTTGTTAAAGGCGTCACCTGCGGACGCTGCGAATTGCAGAGCTAACCAGTCGGTGGCTCGCAAAACCCTCGCGGGGTCTCAGCTCTGCTCTAATTTGCGTATTGAAGGCCCTGCCCTAGAGCAATGGTCGCGATCTCGACATCTGCACTTGAAGTAACGAGGATTGGAGCTAGCCCCGGCTGGTAATGCCGATGGAGCAGCCTTCCTTTGGACTTCCCATCGTTGAAGCGCAGCTGACTGATAAGCAGCCCGAGGATTTCCTGCAGCTGAACAGCCGGAGGCAGTTCTTAGACCTAGCTATAGGGCCGCTCGTAGCGCGAAGCGGTCAACTGGCTGGTCGCTGGGGTGTGATCCTACGCCCAAGTGCGCTGTAACCCTCAAACCGCCAGCCGCGACGTCTCGAAAGCGCAGCCGCGGCCGGCGTAATCGATCCAGCATGTGCAGGCTGCTGGTATGCTCACCCTGCACGCAATTAGACCACGTTATCGACAACGTTGAGTATCTCGATCGCTGCCCGTACCTCGGCATAGAGTTCCGCCTTCGTCTCGCCGGCGTCGATCTCCACGATGAGTGCGAAGCGTGCCGTATTGTCCTTCGGATCGGGGATGGTCTTAGTTTTCCACCAGCCGGCAACAGGGTGCACTGCGATAAGATTGCGGCGCGCCAGGTCGGATGCCGGGCACACCAGTTCATCGATGTGCAGCGACCCCACATCTCGGCGATTGCGGCCGAAGGTCCAGTTGTCGTCTTCCTCGACCGCCGGACCATCCGGTTGCTCGGCCGTCTTGCTGATGCGCGCGAGGAAGGCGGCCCTGTTCTCGTTGGGCCGGTTCAGCTTGAAGCGCAGATTGTGTGAGGCATATCGGAACTTCGAACCGCGTGCCGGCTCGGACGGATTCGGATAGACGAACGTGCTCAGCGTCACGCGCAGGCTCACCGGTGCATCGACCAGCTTGCGCAATTCCGTGACCGGCCACGGCAGCTCAAATACTTTCATCTCGTTGTGAATATGCTGTGCCGAGGGTTTGGCCGCCCGTCGGTAGGGCTTGATCG
>JAEZBF010000318.1 GCA_023427545.1 Pseudomonadota bacterium | reverse complement strand
CTCCTACACCTCGAGCCAAGGGCTAGAAGCGGTCAGTGCCGCTGGGGTAGCGGCAACGGCCCACCGTGCTGCTGTTCACCCCCCAACCAACAGACGCAACTGGCGCATGCCAAGCTCATCATGGGTGAGCTACTCTGAGCCCACGGGAGCTCAGCTTGGCCCCCTGCAGCCTTGGTGAGTGCAGGAGATAACCCGCCTGCCATAAGCCGGCGTGCTCTCCCTCAAGCGACGTAGCGGACGCGGTTCAGCATGCGCTTGTGGTCGGGATCGGGGCTTGGAACTGCCGAGACGAGCGCCCTGGTGTAGGGATGGTCGGGCGCGGTGCAGATGGCTTCGGCCTCACCGACTTCCACGATCTTGCCGCGATGCATCACCGCCACGCGGTCGCAGAAGTAGCGGACGACCGCGATGTCGTGCGCAATGAAGATGAAGCTCAGCCCCAGCCTCGCCTGCAGGTCGAGCAGCAGGTCGAGGATCTGCGCGCGGATCGACACGTCGAGCGCCGAGGTCGCCTCGTCGGCGACGATGACACGCGGCTCGAGCGCCAGGGCGCGGGCGATGCCGATGCGCTGGCGTTGCCCACCGGAGAAGGCGTGCGGATAGCGGCCCATCGTGTCGGGCGAGAGGCCGACAAGGCGCATCAGTTCGGCGACCCGCTCGGTGCGGTCCCGCCGCGTGCCGATGCGGTTGATGCGCAGGGGATCGGCGATGATCTGGCCGGCCGTCATGCGCGGATTGAGCGAGGCGAAGGGGTCCTGGAAGACCAGCCGGACCTGGGCGTGATAGCGCTTGAGATCGGCGCCCCTGAGGGCGAGCACATCCTGCAGGCGGCCATCTCCGCCGTTGTATGCGATGGTGCCGGAGGTGGGTTCGATGAGGCGCATGATCAGGCGGCCCAGCGTCGTCTTGCCCGAGCCGCTTTCGCCCACGATGCCGAGGTTCTCGCCGGCGTGGAGATCGAGGCTGACGTCGTCGACGGCACGGAAACCGGCGCTGGCGTTGCGCCCGAACACTCCGGCCTGCTGGCCATAGACCTTGCTCAGCCCACGAACGCTGCGCACCGGGCCGGGCGCGGCTGCGGGCGCCTCGGCGATCCGGGCCGCCGCCTTGTGCTCGAGGCGTTGGGCGGTCGCGAGCAGGTGGCGGGTATAGGGATGCTCGGGCGCCTTGAAGATCTGCCGCAGCGAACCCTGCTCGACGATCCGGCCGTGGCGCATGACGGCGACGCGGTCTCCCACTTCGGCGACGACGCCCATGTCGTGGGTGATGAGCAGCACGGCCATCCCCGGCTCGCGCTGCAGCCGCTTGATGAGGTCGAGGATTTCGGCCTGCGTGGTCACGTCGAGCGCGGTGGTCGGCTCGTCGGCGATCAGCACGTCCGGGTTGCACGCCAGCGCCATGGCGATGCAGACGCGCTGGCGCATGCCGCCCGAGTACTCGAACGAGTAGCGCCGCGCCATCCGCTCGGGGTCGGCGATCTCGACCTGGCGCAGGAGCTCGATCGTCCGCCGGCGCGCCTCGGCTTTCTCGAGGTGCAGGTGGATCTGGATGACCTCGTCGATCTGATCCCCGATGGTATGGAACGGGGAAAGCGCCGACATCGGCTCCTGGAAGATCAGGCCGATACGGCCGCCGCGGATACCGCGCAGCTGCGGCCCGTTGGGCCGGAGCGCGGTGATGTCGGTCGTGCCATCCTTGCCGTGGAGGAGGACCTTGCCGGCGGTGATGCGGCCCGGCGCGTCGATGCCGTTGAGGATGGCGCGCGCCGTGACCGACTTGCCCGAGCCGCTTTCGCCGACGAGGCAGAGCGTCTCGCCCCGACCGAGCGAAAAGCTCACGTCACGGACGGCGTGCACCACCGCCTGCCGCAGCTGGAAATCGACGGAAAGATTCCGGACCTCGAGCACCGGGCTCGCACTGTCGACAGTTGCGGTCATGAGCTGGAATAGGGGTCTGCGGCATCGCGCAACCCGTCCCCGAGGAAATTGAGGGCGAGCACCGTCACCACCACCGCAACGCCGGGGAGCAGCAGCCAGGGCGCCGTCGCGACGGATCGGATGTTCTGGGCCTCCTGCAGCAGCACGCCCCAGCTGACGACGGGCGGCCGCAGCCCGATGCCGAGGAACGAGAGCGCCGTCTCGCTGAGGATCATCGTGGGGATGGCAAGCGTCACCGCCGCGATGATGTGGCTGGCGAACGAGGGCAGCATGTGACGCAGGATCACGTCCATTTCCCCTGCCCCATCGAGCCGGGCCGCGGCGACGAAATCCTCGTTCTTCATCGCGAGGAAGCGTCCGCGCACCACACGCGCCAGGCTGGTCCAGCCCACGAGCGAGAGGATGATGGTGATCATGAAGTAGACCTGCACCGGAGGCAGCGTCGGCGGAATCGCGGCCGCGAGCCCCATCCACAGCGGGATCGTCGGGATCGCCAGCAGGAACTCGATGATGCGCTGGATGAAGGTGTCTAGGGCGCCCCCGTAATAGCCTGAAATGCCGCCGAGGATGTTGCCGAGCACGAGGCTGAGCCCGACGCCGATGAGCCCCACGGTCATCGACACCCTTGTGCCGTGGATGACCCGGCTCAGCATGTCACGCCCCAGCCGGTCGGCACCGAGCAGGTACATGGGCTGCTTGGGGTCGAGCGGCCCGATCAGGTGGATGTCGGACGGAATGAGGTTCCACATCAGGTAGGGCGTGCCGCGGACGAAGAGGCCGACCGGGATGCGCGCATCCGGATCGATCGCGAACTCGCGCGCGAAGCTCTCCTTGTTGACGACGACCTTGTAGCCGTTGACGAAAAGCGCCGGTCCGTTCTCGTCCCAGAAGTGGAGCTGCTGGGGCGGCGCGTAGGTGTAGCGTGCCGAGTAGTCGCCCGGCCCCTGGGGCGCGAGGAACTCGGCGAAGGCCGCAACGAGGTAGATCAGGATCACAACGATGCCGCCGGCCACCGCCAGCTTGTGTCGGCTGAACTTCCACCACGCGAGACGCCAGGCGCCGGACTGCTCCGTGCCGGTCCGCTGCAGACCGGCCTCGCCGGCGTCGTCTGGAGCCGCCGCCGGCGGATCCTGCGGAAAGCCGGTGGGCGGCCCGAGCTCGGCGGAAGGGTGCTCGCTGGAGTTGGTCATGCTCATCGGGTCACCGGTAGCGGATGCGCGGATCGAGCCAGGCGAGCAGCAGGTCCGACAGCAGCGTGCCGATGACGGTCAGCACCGAGAGCATCAGGATCATGGCACCGGCGAGGTAGACGTCCTGGGCGATTAGCGCGCGCAGCAGCAACGGCCCGGTCGTGGGCAGGTTAAGGACGATCGCGGTGACCGTGGCGCCCGAGACCAGCTCAGGAAGCGTCCAGCCCAGCGTCGAGACGAACGGATTGAGCGCCGCCCGCACGGGATACTTGAGGATCAGGCGCCACTCGGAGAGCCCCTTGATCCGGGCGGTCGTCACGTAGGGCTTGTAGAGCTCGTCGAGCAGGTTGGCCCGCATGATGCGCACCAGCGCCGCCGTGCCGGACGTGCCCAGAACGATCACTGGGATAATCATGTGCTGGGCGAGGTCGTACACCTTGGCCCAACTCCACGGCGCGTCGACGTATTGCGGCGAGAACAGCCCGTCGACGCTCACCCCGAAGAGCTTGAGCGCGACGTACATCATGATGAGCGCGAGGAGGAAGTTCGGGACCGCGAGGCCGATGAAGGCGAGGAAAGTCGCGAAGTAGTCCCCGACCGAGTACTTGCGCACTGCCGAATAGATGCCGATCGGCAGGGACACGACCCAGGTGAACACCAGCGCGGTGAAGGCGAGCACGAAGGTCAGGCCCAGCCGGTTCCACAGGAGATCGGAGACCGGGGCGTTCCAGTCGAAGGACCGACCGAAGTCGCCGCGGAAGACGATATTGGAGATCCAGATCCAGTACTGGACCCAGATCGGCTCATCGAGCCCGTACTGCCGGCGCAGGAGCGCCAGGGTCGACGGCTCGATGGTGTC
>JAEZBF010000295.1 GCA_023427545.1 Pseudomonadota bacterium | reverse complement strand
CGCAGCCCCGCCGAGTGGTTCCGCGCCTCGCGCTCGAAGCCAATCATCGCTCCGAAGATGGCGGCGAGGATCAACCGCACCGCGATGATGTGCTGCGGCGTGCGCGTCGCTTCGTAGCCGATGTCGGAGAGGTCCATACCATCCTCATGCCCTTGGGCCGACGCAGCGTATCCGCCCTGCCCTCCGGCAGCTAGATCGTCTTCAGCCAGCCACCATCCACGAAGTAGCTGCTGCCGGTCGAGTATGTGGCTTTGTCCGAGCAGAGGAAGACGAAGAAATGCGCGACCTCCTCAGGCGTGGCAAACCGCTTCATGCCGCCAGCCTCGTTGGCGACACCCTGCAGATGACCCTCCCAGTCGCCGCCGGTGTCGGCCGTCAGCTGCTTGGCGGTCTTGATCCAGTCCGGCGTCAGCACCAGGCCCGGATTGACCATGTTGACCCGGATGTTGTCACCAACCACCTCGTTGGCGAGAGTCTTGGAGAACATCATCAGAGCAGACTTTGTCGTGTTGTAGATCGGCTCGTACCAGAGCGGCTGCACCGCGCAGATGGAGCCGTTGTGCAGCACAACGCCGCCGCCCTTCTGCTTCATCTGGGGCACCAGTCCGCGCGCGAGCCGGACCGCCGCCATCACGTGCAGGTCCCAGTAGTACTGCCACTTCTCGTCGGTAGCTTCCGCGATCGTTTCGTTCGAGCCGGTCCCGGCGTTGTTGATGAGGATATCCGCGCCGCCCATGCTCTCGGCGGCTTCAGTCAGGTCGCGGCAGCCCTCCGCAGTGGCGACGTCGCACGAGACCGGCAGCGTCTTGACGCCATACGCGTTGCCCACCCGCGTCGCCTCGGCGGAGAGCCGCTCCGCGCCGCGCGCGGCCATGACGATGTTCGCCCCCTCCCGGGCCAGTCCCTCCGCGATCGCAAGGCCGATGCCGACGCTCGCCCCTGTGATCACGGCAGTCTTGTTGCTCAAGCCAAGGTCCATCAGGCGTCTTCCATCCTGATCTGGAGCTTCACGTCGTCCGGCCGTCCTTCCGCCGCCCGCTTGAAAGCCTTGATCGAATCCTCGAACGCGAACGTGTCCGAAATCAGCGGCTTGAGGTCGACTTTGCCGGAGGCGATCAGCGCGATCGCGCGATCGTACTGGTGCGCATAGCGGAACACGCTCTCGATCCGGATCTCCTTGGTCGAGAGCGTCGTGACGTCGAACTTGACCGGCTCGACCGGCAACCCGACGACGACGATGCAGCCGCCCGGCCGCAAGAGGCTGATGACCGTGTCCCACGCCTTTGTCGACCCGGAGCATTCGAACACCACGTCCGCGCCCCACCCGTCGGTGCGCCGCTTGACCTCCGTCCCAAGGTTTTTTTCGCGAATGTTGACTGGGATCACCGCCTCGTACCGTGCGGCGATATCGAGCTTGGGCTGGGCGAGGTCGGCGATGATAACGCGGGCGCAGCCGCCGGCGAGTGCCGCCAGCGCGACCATCGTACCAATTGGGCCGGCGCCGATCACCACCGCGGTGTCGCCCGGCGTGATCCGCGCCTTGGTCGCGGCCTGCATGCCGACTGCGAACGGTTCAACCATCGCGCCTTCGGCGAACGAGACGTTGGCGGGCAGCTTGAACGTGTAGTTGGCGGGGTGGACTACCTCGGGCGTGAGCACCCCGTGGATCGGCGGTGTCGCCCAGAACGTCACCGCCGGATCGACGTTGTACATTCCGAGCCGGCTGGCCCGCGAGTTCGGGTCAGGCACTCCAGGTTCCATGCAGACCCGGTCGCCGGCCTTGAGGGTGGTCACTCCCGGCCCTACCTCAACCACCGTCCCGGCGGCTTCGTGTCCCAGCACCATTGGCGCGTTGACCACGAACGGGCCGATCCGGCCATGCGTGTAGTAGTGGACGTCCGAGCCGCACACCCCCACGGTGTGGAGGCGGATCCGCACCATCCCCGGCCCGACCTCGAGCGGAATGTCGATCTCGCGAAGCCGAAGTTCATGCTGGCGCTCTAGCACCAGCGCACGCTGCATGGTCATTGGGGACGAGCTACCTCTTCGCCAACCTGGTAGTGATGGGTGGGTGCGGTCGTACCTTCGGCAGGCGGTTTCATGGCGCCGGTCATGATGGCAACCGCATCCGACATCGAGAAGTTCTTCGGCTCGATAACTGCGATCCGCTTTCCCAGCCTATGGATGTGGATGCGATCCGCAACCTCGAACACATGCGGCATGTTGTGCGAGATCAGCACGATGGGCAGCCCGCGCCGTTTTACGTCGAGCATCAGTTCGAGGACACGGCGGCTTTCCTTAACCCCGAGCGCCGCGGTGGGCTCGTCCATGATCACCACCCGGCTACCGAAGGCGGCCGCGCGGGCGACGGCAACGCCTTGGCGCTGACCGCCCGAGAGCGTTTCCACCGACTGGTTGATGTTCTGGATGGTCATCAGCCCCAGTTCGGAGAGTTTTTCGCGCGCGATCCGCTGCATGCCCGCGCGATCGAGCCGCCGGAAGTACTTGCCCATAAAACCCGGCTTACGCATCTCGCGGCCCAGGAACATGTTGTCTGCGATGGACAGTGCGGGGCTGAGCGCGAGGTTCTGGTACACCGTCTCGATGCCCGCTCGCCGGGCGTCCATGGGTGAGCGGAAGTGGACGGGCTGGCCCCCGAGTTCGATGGTGCCGCTGTCGGGGATGACGGCGCCGCAAAGTGCTTTGATCAGCGTCGACTTGCCGGCGCCATTGTCGCCGATGACCGCAAGGATCTCGTTCTCCATGAGGTCGAAGTCGGCATTGTCGAGAGCCACCACGCGCCCGTAGCGCTTGTTGAGGCCGCGCCCCTGAAGGACAGGTTTGCTCATGCCGAGATCTTCCTGATCCATTGGTCGATCGTGACCGCGACGATGATAAGGACGCCCACCGCGAAATCCTGCCACAGCACCTCGAGGCCGGAAAGCGCAAGGCCATTGCGGAAGACACCCACGATCAGCGCGCCGAACAGCGTCCCGATGATCGAGCCGCGGCCACCGAACAGCGAGGTGCCGCCGATCACCACGGCGGTGATGGAATCGAGGTTGGCCGTGAGGCCGGCTTGTGGGCTGACACCGCCGATACGGCCGATCAGCACCCAGCCGGCGATCGCGCAGATGATGCCGGCGAGGGCATAAACCCCCAGCAGAGTCCGGTCGGTATTGATGCCGGAGAGCCGGGCGGCATCGGGATCGTCCCCGCTGGCGTAAACGTGGCGTCCATAAGCTGTACGGGTAAGGATGTACGAGACGACGACCGCGAGAACGATCATGAGCAGCGAGCCGTACGTGACGACCCAGCCACGTAGGAACGGGAGTTCGACGCCGAAGTCGGTCCAGAGCTTGATCAGCTTGCCCATGGAGAGGAAGAACGGCGCGTTCGCCTCCATGTCCACGGCGCGGATGGTCTCGCTGCGCGAGTACCAGGTGTTGAGCGCACCAAAAATGCTCCAGGTGCCCAAGGTGACGATGAACGGCGGCAGCTTGAGCCGGGTGACGATCAGGCCGTTGACCACGCCGCAAGCAAGGCCGACGAGCAGCCCGAGAATGAATGCGGCTTCCCATGGCCAGCCATAGACCACCGCGGTTCGGCCCATCACCACGTGGCAGAGGATCATGATCGCCCCGACCGACAGGTCGATGCCGGCCGTGAGAATGACGAGCGTCTGCGCGATCCCGAGGATCGCGATGATCGTCACCTGCTGCAGCACCACTGAGAGGCTGAGGGGCGACAGGAACTTGCCCGGTGCGGCAATCGAAAAAACGACAACGCCGATCAGAAGAACGATGAACGGGATGGATGTGGGGTTGTCGTGGAGGAACCCCTGCAGGCGGCGAACCGCGCTGGGACGTTCCTCGTCGAAGCTCGCGACGCCTTGCGCGGCACCAGCCAGACCGCTCTCCGCTTTCTCGGAGCCGGTTGCATCATCACTCATCCGGCTCTCCTCCCCCAGGCGCCCGATGAAGAGGGCCGCCAAGGCGGCGCCCCTCCTCGTGTGTGATGACAGCGCCCGTTCGAGGCGCCGTCAATGCTCGATCAACCCCAGCAGAGCTCCTTGCCCTTGGCAACATCGATCGATTCGACGCCGTCGACGGGCTTGGCCGTGACCAGCGT
>JAEZBF010000225.1 GCA_023427545.1 Pseudomonadota bacterium | reverse complement strand
ATCATCTATCTCGGCGCGGGCACCTCGGGCCGGGTTGGCGCGCAGGACGGGGCCGAGTTGCCCCCGACCTTCAACTGGCCCTATGAGCGCGCGATCACGCTGATGGCGGGTGGCCCGGGCGCGCTCCTGCGCGCGGTCGAGAATGCCGAGGACAGCGTGACCGCCGCGGCCGAGGGGCTCGACGCATTGGGCCTGAACCGCGCCGACGTCGTCATCGGCCTGGCGGCGAGCGGGAACACGCCATACGTGGTTGCCGGCCTGAGCCATGCGCGCGAGCGGGGCGCACTCACCATCGGCATCGTCAACAACCCCGGCGGACGCGTTGGACAGGCTGCAGAGATCGAAGTCCTGCTCCACACCGGTCCGGAGTTCCTTGCCGGCTCGACGCGGATGAAGGCTGGGACGGCCCAAAAGGTCGCGCTCAACACCATCTCCACCGGCGTGATGATCCGCCTGGGCTTCGTCTACCGGGGGCTAATGGTGGAAATGCGCCCCACCAATGCCAAGCTGCGCGAGCGATCAGTGCGGATGGTCGTGAAGCTGACCGGGGCCGAACCGGAGTTGGCACGGCGCACGCTGGATGAGGCAGGCGGGGTGATCAAGTTGGCCACCGTGATGCTGCTTCGCGGGTTGTCGCGGCTGGAGGCGCAGGCGGCACTCGACGCGGCGAGCGGCAATCTCCGCAAAGCCTTGGAATGAGCGCCGACCTTTCGCTCACGGTCACCAGCACCCCCACGGATGAGGAATATGCCGCAGTCGGCGAGGGGCTAGCGGCCTTCAATGAGGCAGCCGTCGGACCGTCGGGCTTTACCCAGCTGATGGTGCTGGTCCGCGACGAGGTCGGGAGCATCGTTGGCGGGGTTTACGGCTACACCCATTGGGGCTGGCTCTACATCCAGCGCCTTTGGGTTGCGCAGGATCAGCGAGGCCATGGTCTTGCCGGCCGAATGCTCACGGCAGCGGAAGCGGAAGCACGAACCCGCGGCTGCCACGGCGCCTGGATCGATACGTTCAATCCGACTGCGCTGAAAGCCTATCAGCGGCAAGGCTACACCGCGTTCGGTGCGTTGGAAGATTTCCCCCGCGGCCGCACCCGCACGTTCCTGCAGAAGCGGCTCTAGCTGCTACCGCGGTACCACGCCCTCGCAGTCCGACAGGCTCACTATGAGGGCTACTGCGGCGCCGCGCTCTCGGACAACCTCATGGTGAGCCTGACTAACCGCGAGCTCCGGGCACTCACCGCGCGATCTTGCCGCCGGTCATCGGCGCCGGCACCCCCGTCGTGGTGGGGAAGCTGATGGGCAGACCGCGCAGCACCCGGACTGCGAGGAAGGCAAAGCACTCAGCCTCGATCGCATCGCCTCGCCAACCCACCTCCTCCGCCTGCATCACGTCCACACCGGCGCGCGATTTGAGCATCGCCATGATGGTAGGGTTCTTGCGCCCGCCGCCGCAGACGATCAGCCGCGTGGGACGCTGCGGCAGCAAGTCGAGCGCCTTGCCCACGGCGCTGGCGGTGAATGCGGCGAGAGTTGCGGCGCCATCAGCCGGTGACAGTCCTTCCGCCATCTCGTGCGTGAAGCTGAAGCGATCGAGCGACTTGGGGAAAGGTGCAGTGAGGAAGCGGTGCTCGAGGAGCTCCGCCAGCCGTTCCTCGTCGACGGTGCCGGAAGCGGCGAGCTTGCCGTCGACATCCATCTCGCCGAGGCCGTGCGACTTGATCCAGTCGTTGGTCGGGGCATTGGCCGGACCGGCATCGAACGCGATGAGCTGATCGGCACCATCCCACCAGCTGATGTTGGCGACGCCCCCGAGGTTCAGCACCGCCGTCTCCGGACCGGCGCCGATCCGCCGCAGCAGCGCCTGATGGTAGATCGCCGCGAGCGGAGCCCCCTGCCCCCCGGCGGCCACGTCTGCCGAGCGGAAATCATAAACGACCGGGACGTTGAGCATGGTGTTCATCAGCTTCCCGTCGCCGAGTTGCCGCGTCGCGCCGATCGGTTTGCGGGCGCTCGGCGCACGGTGAAGCACGCTCTGGCCATGGAAACCCACGACACCGATGTCGGGAAGCTTCATCCCCTGCTCTTCGACGAAGGCCTTGACGGCGTTGGACTGCGCACGTGTGAGCACATCTTCCGCCATCCGGAACGAGCCGGGCTCCAGCCCGCCGAAGTTCCACGCGCGCGCTTCTGTCAGTGCGCGTTCGAGCAGGTCACGCACCGATTTCTGGTACGGTACGAGCTTGAATGGGCCGAAGCTCTCGACCGTTTCGCCGTCGGTCTTGAGCAACGCGACATCGATGTTGCCGTCCAGTACCGTGCCGGTCATCAGCCCGATGGCCCAGATGGGTGTCAATTCAGCCTCCGTTGATCAGATCGCCGGTTGCCCGGCGCAGGGCGACGATCCCGCTGTCGAAATGGCGCGTGGGATGGACGCGATTGGTGAGCAGCGTCCACGCGCGCCCGGCCGCAAAGTCGATCCACAGGCCCGTGCCGGTGAACCCCGTATGGCCGATGGTCTGCGCCGGGCAGTAGTCGCCCCCCGACCAGCCATCGTAGGCGCGCTCCCAGCCATGCGTACGGCGGCCGGACAGGGGCTCGCGGATGAGCGGGTTCCCCTCCCCCCTAAGCAGCCGCTCGGCGAAAGCGAGCACGGAGCCAACGGTGCCAAAGAGCCCCGCATGGCCGGAGCCCTGCAGCGCAGCGCAGTTCTCGTCGTGGACTTCGCCCGAGAGCACCCGGTTTCGCCACGCGCACTTCTCGGTCGCCGCCGCATTTTCGGCGGGCGCCGACCACGCAAAGCCGCTGCCCGGATCGATCTCGCGGATGCGCCTGTCCTCGAGCCGCTCGAGCACGATGCCGAGCAGGATGAAGTTGAGGTCGGAATAGACGTCCGGGCCCGCCGGCCATTCGTGCTGCAGCACGAAGGCGCGCAACTGATCGGGATCGGTCCCGTAGGTGTAGATCGGAAACACCCCCGGAAATGGCGTCTGGTGGCCCAGGCACTGCCGGAAGGTCACCTTGCGCTCCCAATTGTCCGGGTTGTACTGCCGGAAGTCGGCCAGGACGGAGATGAGCGGCGCGTCCAGATCGATGACACCGGCCTGAGCGAGGCCCAGGATGCGCTGCGTCGTGAAGATCACCTTGGTCAATGACGCGAG
>JAEZBF010000188.1 GCA_023427545.1 Pseudomonadota bacterium | reverse complement strand
CAGCTACACCGTCCCGACCAAGGGGCTCTATCCCTTCCAATGGAACTGGGACTCCTGCCTCACCGCGCTCGGCCAGTTTCACTACGACGAGGCTCGCGCCTGGACCGAAATTGAGACGCTGTTTGAGCACCAGTGGCCCGATGGCATGGTCCCCCACATCGTCTTCCACGTCTATTCCGACGGCTATTTTCCGGGTCCGAACGTCTGGGCCACGAACCGCCCAACCGCTACATCGGGGATCACCCAGCCGCCGGTCGCCGGTTTTGCCATCCGCCGGCTCTACGAGCGGGCCCGCGACAAGGCGCTCGCTGCCGAACGGGCGAAGCGGCTTCTGCCAAAGATCGATGCCTGGCACCGCTGGTTCTACGCCAATCGCGATCCGCACCGGGAGGGGCTGGTCGCCATCCTCCACCCGTGGGAATCGGGGCGCGACAACTCCGTCGACTGGGATGAGGCCTTCGAGCGCGTACCCACCGAGGGGATCGAGCCCTACGTCCGTCGCGACACCCAGCACGCCGATCCTGCCCACCGCCCGACCAAGGCGCAGTACGACCGCTACCTCTGGCTGGTCGAGCACTTCCGCAAACTCGGCTGGGACAACAGCCGCTTGCACGACGCCTCACCCTTCCAGGTCGTCGACCCGGGCTTCAACGCAATTCTCATCCGCAGCTGCGCCGATCTTGCCGAGCTCGCCGATCTTCTCGGCCTGCCGGACATCGCCGCGGCGAACCGCTCGCGAGCCGCGCAAGGGCTCGCGGCCATGGAGAGCCTCTGGAGCGATCGGCACGGGCAGTATCTCTGCCGCGACCGCACGACCGGCTCCTTGATCGAGAGCGCTTCGATCGGCGGCATCCTCCCGGTCTTTGCGGCCATACCGCAGCCGCGCGCCGCGGAGATCGCCCGGACCATCGAGCGCTGGGCGGAAAAGGTGCGCTACATCGTACCGTCGCACGATCCCTCCGATGCACGCTTCGAGCCCAAGCGCTACTGGCGGGCGCCGGTCTGGCTGGTGATGAACTACATGATCGCCGATGGGCTGCGGCGCGAGAGAGAGAGTGCTGTCGCCGATCACATCGTCCGATCCAGTCTCGAGCTCATCACGGAGTCGGGCTTTGCCGAATACTATGATCCAACCAGCGGCGAGGCGTGCGGCGGCGGCCGCTTCACCTGGACCGCCGCGATGGTGATCGAGTTCCTAGAACAACGCGAAGCCTAGTCCCACCACGACCAGCACGACGAACCCACAAGCTCACCAGCAGCCCTCATGGTGAGCTTGTCGAATAACGAGGGCATGGCACAATTTCCCATGAACATCCTCGCGATCGGCGCCCACCCCGACGACATAGAAATCTTCATGCTGGGGACGCTGCTGGCTGCGCAGCAGGACGGGGCGACGGTCTCGATGGCCATAGCCACCGACGGTGCTGCCGGCGGCAAGGGCGATCCCGGCGAACTGCGGTGCGTTCGCCGGGCCGAGGCAACGGCGGCGGCGGAGCTACTGGGCCTGAGGCCGCATTTCCTTGATTTCCCCGACGGCGGCCTCGTCGTGGACGCGGCTCTGATCGCTTCCCTCAAGGCACTCATCGCCGACACCCGCCCTGACCTCGTCATCACACACGCGCCCAATGACTACCATGGCGACCACCGCGCGCTCAGCGATGCCCTGCGCATCGCCTCGAGCTTTGCCGTCCCGGTGGTCTGGGCCGACACCATGATGGGCGTCGGCTTCGCGCCGAACATCTACGTCGACGTAACGGACCACTTCGCGGAGAAGTGCCGGGCTCTGCGCGCCCACTCGTCGCAGGACCCGGAGCGGTTCGTGGCCATGCTCGAACGCTGGAACGGCTTTCGCGCCGCCCAGGCGAATGCCACGGGCTACGCCGAGGCTTTTCGCTTCGAGCCGACCTATCCCTTCGTCGACGTTCGCGGGTTGCTGCCGCCCGGTCCAGGCGCGCGCCCGGTCAAAGACCGCCGTGGGGCGGAATGATCACGCGACGCGAGCCGTAGGGCGGGAGCATCACGCGACTTCCGTCGACATCGCGCTCCATCTGCTGTCCGGTGGTGTTGAAGACATTCAGGACGATTGTCCCGTCCGGGCGTGTGACTCGCTGCACCAGCACGCCGACCCGCTCATCACCGAGCGCCGGAAAATCGCACCGGAAAGCCCGTCCGTCACCAGCAAGCTCAGCGAGGAGTTCACGCCGCGCTCTCGGCACCTCGCCCAGGTGGTCCGAGGTCATCAGCACGCCGCCGGCCAGACCGGCAAACCATGCGAGCGAGTCGACCTGATCGTCGCTGAGTTCGTGGAAGCGGTCGCGCAGCAGTATGCAGTCCGGGTCCGCCTGCCAGAGGATACCGTGCATGAAGTTGCGCGTGGTCTGGTCCCGCAGCAGCGCCTGCGCCGACTGATCGCCGCTCCACTTCGGGCCAACGTCGCGCCCGATCCGCATCGCGTCACAGAGGCCGACGGGCGGCAGCAGTGGCGCGCCGCAGCACAGCCAAAGCGCGTCCTCGCCGATCTCCTCACGGATCAGCCGCGCCATCTTCATCCAGACCGCGATGCGCGAGTGCCCCTCCTCGTACCAGCGCGCCTCGTCGGGACCGAACATGCTGCCGAGGTGCATGAAATCGGTCTTGAAGTAATCGCATCCCCAGTCCCGGCGCCAGGTCCGGAACACCATCCGGATGTAGGCCTCGGCCTCAGGATGGGTAACGTCGAGCACGTAGTATTCCTCGCTGCGCTTGTGCCAGCGGAACTCCCCGTAGAAAGTCATTGCTGGGAGGGGCGCTCCGTTCCTGCGGCGCTGCACTACCCAGTCGGGGTGCTCCGTGTAGAGCCGGCTGCGGTTGCCGACCATGAACGGGGCGATCCAGAGCCCCGGCATGAATCCTGCCGCGCGGATCTCCTCGATCAGGGGGCGCATGCCGTGTGGGAAGGCGGGTTTGAACTCCAGCCAA
>JAEZBF010000152.1 GCA_023427545.1 Pseudomonadota bacterium | reverse complement strand
GTGCCGGGTGTCCCGCTCTTTGGGGCCGTCTAGCACCGACTGGAGAGCAACGTTGCTTGGCATTTACGTCACCCATCCCGAGGTCAACATGGACCCGGCCGTTCCCGTGCCGCGGTGGGGGCTCTCGGAGGTGGGGGGCGAGCGCGCGCGCCGCTTTGCCGAGCGCGGGGTGATCCCGCCCGGCGCTCCAATCTTCGCCAGCACCGAGCGAAAGGCGGTGGAACTGGCAAAGATTCTTGCCGAACACTCCGGCGGCGAGGTGATGGCGATCGAAGCGCTTGGCGAGAACGATCGCTCCGCGACGGGTTATCTGTCGCCGGACGCGTTCGAGGCGATGGTCGAGCGCTTCTTTTCGTCTCCGGAGACTGGCCCGGACGGCTGGGAGAGCGCGCGTGCCGCCCAGGAGCGGATCGTCGGCACGGTGACGGCCCTCCTGGAACAGGCGGGGCGGACGGCGGTGTTCTGCGGTCACGGTGGTGTCGGCACCCTGCTCAAGTGCCACGTTGCAGGCCGCCCGATCGGCCGCGGGGAGGATCAGCGGGTCGTCGGCTGGATTGGCGGCGGGAACTGCTTTGTCTTCACCGTGTCGCCACGCCGGCTCTATGGCGATTGGCAGCCGATGGAGGACTTCGCGGGTCTCCCCGCAGAGGTCAGTTCTTCCTGATCACCCGCAGGCCTTGTGGCACCGTCATCCCCCGCGCAGCGAGGTCGGTGTTCGTGATCAGGATGTCTACGTCAGCCAGCGTCGTGACGAGGTGCGGCGCCCGCCGCCCGAATTTCTCCTCATGCGCAACCAGGATAACCTGCCGCGACTGGCTCAGCACGTCGCGCACCAGCTCAACTTCGAGCGGATCGAACTCGAGCACCGCGCCATCCGCGTCGATCGCGCTGGCGCCAAGGATGGCAACATCGAACTTGAACCGATGGCGGCTCTCGCCCGTCATGGTCAAGACGGCGGAGTCCTTGTTCCGCACGTAACCGCCATAGACGTAGACCGTCGCGTCGGTCCTCAGCGCACAGGTGTGGGCGACGGTGAGGTTGGGGGTTGCGATCAGCACGCCGGGATGGCGTTCGAGCACCTCGTGGAAGCTGTCGAAAGTGGTGCCAAGGCCGACGAAGATCGTCGCATCGGGGGTCAGGAACTCTTCGAGCGCCTGAACCAGCCGGCGCTTGACCTCGCTCAGCGTGCCCTGCCGCTCGTCGTAGCCATGACGGGCTACCCCCGGCGAAGCGAACGCGGCGCCGAACGCCTTGCGCAGCAGCCCGCGCTCTTCGAGCGTCCGCAGGTCCCGACGGATCGTCTGGTGCGTGACGTCGAAGCGCGTCGCCAGATCGGCGACCGAAACCGCGCCGCGCGAGCGCACCGCCTCGATGATCTCCGACTGCCGCCGGTCGGCGCGCGAGAGGTCCGAGGGAGCGGCGTCCCTCTGGCGCAGGCGCTGGAGATCGCCTGTCATTTCAGTCGGACGCCAAGGTAGGTGCGGTCGTCGGCCAGCGCCGCCGCAGTCGTCCCCTTGGTGCTGATGTAGCGGTCGATCTTGTGCGGATCGGCCGCCTCGGTCTCGGCGAACTTCTGCTCCCACGCGGCGATGCCAAACGCGTCGGCCGGCGCGAAGTAGCCGTCCGAGAACAGCTCGAGCGTATGGATGTCGGCGAGGGCATAGCTGCGGTGCTCGATCAGCGGCTCGGGAACGGGGAAACCATCCAGGCCCGCATAACCGAGCGCGCGGTCCGTCACGTTCTGGAAAGCGCCCTGGGCGTGCGCGATCCCGCCCTCGATCAGCTGCCGGATCTCGGCCTCGGGCACCTGCGGCAGGTGGGTGCGGCAGGCCGCCAAGGCGCGCGCCTCGAGTTCTTCAGCGACCGCCGCGGTCTCGGTGCCCGGCGCCTGATGTCGCGTGCCCGGCCAGGTCAGGGCAGCAGCAAGGCGATCGCAGTCGGCCTCGCTGCGCCCCTGGGCCTGGAAGTAGCGCCACGTTTCGCGGCGAAGGATGCTCGTGACGTCGTCGAGGGGCTTGAGGACCTGCAGCAGGTCGGTGCCGTTGATGCGGATGCCGCTGTCGCCGACCGCGACGACCTCGAGCCGGTCGCCGATCTGCAGCGCCGCAACGATGGTGCAGCCAGCGCGGACCTTCCAGTCGGTCTCGACGCGCTCAAGGCTGCCTTCGGCGATATAGGCGGAGCGCAGCGCCGCAGTCAGGTAGTCGATGAACGCCTTGGGGCCGGCGTAGCGGTAGCCGGCTGCGGGCTCACGTTCCTGCTGCTCCAGGAGGAAGCGCTCGGTGGCGCGCTTGACCACCCGAGACGCGAACTGGCCGGAGAGCATCCCTGCATAGCGGGTGCCGTTGCGATCGGTTACGCCATCGATGACGGCGTAACCGGCCCCCGGAATCGCAACGAAGCTGTCTTCGTTGTCTTCCGGATGGTCGAACTTCTTGCCTTGCGAGAAGGCTTCGATGTGCATGGTTCGCCATCCGGGAAGTCGGTACGCGTCTAGAGTCTACTCGCCGATCGCCGTGCGCCACTTAGCCAGCACGGCGTCGGAGCCGCCGAAATCGCTCAGCGGCTTGACGTTGACGAGGGTCAGGTCGGCGAGGTTCGGCGTATTGGCCGGGCCGGCGACGTCGGTGCGGACCGAACGGCGGCCGATGTCCTGAGCCAGCTTCTCCTGGGTCGACTTCGACATCGCCCAGTCGATGAACTTCTTGCCGCCCTCCGGATTGGGTCCGCCCTTGACCAGCGCCACCCCGTCCGGCGTTGCCGCCGTGCCGTCCGAGAGGTGAACGATCGAGATCGGTGCGCCGCCCTGGACGTATTCGAGCGCGTTGTCCTCAAGCGTCAGACCCATCGGCGTCTCGCCGTCGGCAACGAACCGCGGAACCGCGCCCGAGGAGTCGGCAAAGACAAAGTTCGCGGCGATTTCCTTGTACTTGTCCCAGCCCTGGTCGCCGAACACGGTGAGGACCGTCTGGAGCTGCTGCATGGCCGAGCCCGAGCCGTCCGCACGCGCCGAGGCGATCTTGCCCTTCCACTTGGGATCGGCGAGTTCCGCCCAGGTCTTGGGAGCCTGGTCGAGCGGCAGCATGTCGGTGTTGACCGCGAGCACGTAGACCACCGCGGTGTAGGGCGTCCAGGCCGGGTTCTTGACGAACTGCTGGTCGATCTTGTCCGCCTCGGGCGGGGTATAGGGCTCGAGCAGGTCGGCGAGCTCGGTTAGCGAGCTGCCGGAAATGCTCCAGATGACGTCCGCTGCCGGCGCGGCGGCTTCCGCCTTGACGCGCTTCATGATGTCGCCAGAACCGAGCTTGACCACCTCGGCCTTCAGGCCCGTCTCCTGCTCGAAGATCGGCAGCAGGGTGTCGACGATGGATGCCTTGTGGGCGGTGTAGATCGTCACCGTGCCCGACTGGGCGAAGCTGGCCGGCGCGAAGGCCGCGGTTGCGAGCAGGCCCGCGGCAAGCCCCAGAAATGTACGTTTCCGAATAATCATGGCGTCCTCCCGCTCGTTTTCGAGCATTGATTGTGAGCGAAGATAGTGGCGCGCCGAAAACCCTGTTGCAATGCGAAAATTCCGATGCTCACCTAGACGGGCGACCGCTGGGGGGACAGGGTGGGCGGATGAGCTATCTGGCGGTCGAAAACGCGATCAAGCAGTTCGGTCCGAACTTCACTGCCCTCGACGGGGTGTCCATCGCCGTCGAGCGCGGCGAGTTCTTCACGCTGCTGGGGCCTAGCGGGTGCGGCAAGACTACCCTGCTGCGGGCGATCGCCGGCTTCAACGACCTGACCTCGGGCAGCATCGTCCTCGACGGCGCCAACCTCAGGGCGGTGCCGCCACACCGCCGCGACATCGGCATGGTGTTCCAGGACTACGCGATCTTCCCGCACCTCAGCGTCTTCGACAACGTCGCTTTCGGGCTTCGGCCCCGCGGCGTGGGAAAGGCCGAAATCCGCCAGCGGGTGATGGATGCGCTGGCTGCGGTCCGGCTCGAATCCATGGCTGAGCGGCTGCCGGCCGCGATGTCGGGCGGCCAGCAGCAGCGCATCGGCCTCGCCCGCGCCATGGTGATCAACCCGCGGCTCCTCCTCATGGACGAGCCTCTCAGCAACCTCGACGCCAAGCTGCGGATCGAGCTGCGGAGCGAGATTCGCGATATCCAGAAGAAGGTCGATATCGCAACCATTTACGTCACCCATGATCAGGAAGAGGCGCTCGCCATCTCCGATCGCATCTGCGTCATGAACGCCGGCCGGATCGAGCAGATCGGCACGCCCCAGGAGATCTACGGCGATCCGCAGACGCGGTTCGTGGCGGGGTTCGTCGGCACGCTCAACACGCTCAGCAACGGTCCGGCGACTGCCGAACTGGTGGGCCGGCTGGGGCTGGCCGCGCCGGCGGAGAGCACATGGACGGTGCGGCCCGAGAACCTCCGGCTCGGCAGCGATGCGGGCTCCGGCGTGGTGATCGATGGCACCGTCAAGAAGTACACCTATCTCGGCCGCGAGGCGCATCTCGAAGTCGAGACGCCGGTCGGAGACGTCGTCGTCCACGTCGCCAATCCGTCGCGCACCGAAATCCTCGCGGCGGGCACGCGTACGGGCATCGTCTTTGCGCCCGATTGCCTCATGGCCTTCGGTGCCAATGGCAAGCGCGTGAGCACAGCCCGATGAGGGTCCCGGGCTTCTGGACCCTGGTGCTGATCTTCACCTGGCTGCTGCTGATCCTGCTGCTGTTCCTGCCGGTGGGCTCGGTGCTGACGTCAAGCCTCTACGACCGGCAGGGCAATTTCACCTTCGGCAACTACCTGCTGTTCCTCACCGAACCGCGGTTCCGGACGGCCTTTGTGAACACGCTGGTCGTGGGCTTCGGCGGACTTGCCGGTGCGCTGGTGCTCGGCTCGATCATGGGCTTCTGCCTGTCGCGCTTCCAGATTTTCGGCAGCCGTTTCGTATCGCTGCTGGCGATCCTCGCGCTGGTGTCGCCGCCGTTCATCGGCGCCTATTCCTGGATCGTGCTGTTCGGCGCCGGCGGCCTGGTACGCAGCTGGCTGCGCAACGTCGGCATCGACATGCCCCCGATCTACGGGCTGGGCGGCATCCTCATCGTCTTCTCGCTGAAGTTCTACCCCTACGTCTACCTGCTGGTCGCCGGTGCCCTCGCCAACGTCAACCGCTCGCTCGAGGAGGCCGCGGAAGGGCTCGGCCTCACCCCCTGGCAGCGCACCGCGCAAATCTCGTTCCCGCTGATCCTGCCGGCTCTTTCGGCTGGCGGCCTGCTCGCGCTGATCCACGCCATCGCCGATTTCGGCACGCCGCGCCTGCTCGGCCGCGGCTACTCCACCCTCGCGACGGAGGCCTATGCGGCCTATTCGGCCGAGGTCGGCAGCAACATGTCGCTGGGCACCACCGTCAGCGTGGTGCTCATCACCGTGTCGATGATCTTCGTGCTGCTGCAGCGCTACATGTCGCGCCGCAACGTCTACCACGGCAACCTGATCAACAAGCCGGCCAAGCTCCGGCTGCGCGGCTGGCGCAACGTGCTCGCCCACGCGGCGGTCTACTTCATCGGCCTCTGCGGCGCGATGCCGGTGATCATCTCGGTAATCTACTCGTTCCGCAAGACCAGCGGCCCCGTGTTCAAGGATGGCTTCGCGTTCCAGAGCTACGAGCGCATCCTGTTCAACCTCACGGACGTGGTGCGCAACTCGCTCACCTTCTCGAGCGCCTCGGTCATCCTCATCATCGCGGTCGGCACGCTGGTGGGGTGCCTCGTTGCCCGCCGCACGACGATTGCCACCTCGCTGCTCGATGGCGCCTTCATGATCCCCTACGTGATGCCGGGGATCGTCATCGGTATCGCCTTCATCGCCGCGTTCAACACCGGCCCGGTGGTGCTGACCGGAACGGCCGCGATCATCGTGCTCTCGATCTTCATCCGGCGGCTGCCGTACACCGTGCGGACCACCGCGTCTGCGCTGCGGCAGATCTCACCGAGCATGGAGGAAGCGGCGGTCTCGCTCGGTTACTCGCCGTTGCGCGCCTTCCTGCGCGTGACCGTGCCGCTGATCGTGCCCGGCATCGTAGCGGGCGGCATGCTCAGCTTCGTGACCGCGATCAACGAGCTCTCGTCCTCGCTGGTGCTCTACGTCGGCAGCACCATGACCATGCCGGTGCGCATCTACCTGCTGATCCTCGACGGCGACTTCGGCGTCGCGGCCGCGCTCGCCACCATCCTCCTGGCAATCAGCAGCCTTGCGGTCTACATCGCCTTCCGCTTCCTCGGCAGGAACGAGCAGGCGCTGCTCTGACGACACGAATTGCCGCCTCCCATCGGCCCGCGCGTCCGGGTATTATCCGCGCAGTGAGTCAGGGACCAGTCGATGGTCGGTGCAGTCGTGCTGGGCAATGGTGGGTTGGTAAAGGATACCGGCCCGCTGATCTCTGCCCTCAAAGCGGCGGCGGGAGCGCGCAATGTGCTCGTCTCCCGAAGCGCCACCGAGCGGTATCGCAAGAGCTTTCGCGGTGCCGTTGGGGATGCTGCGGCGGTGGTCCGGCCGACTACCCTCATCGGGCTCTGGCGCGCCCTTCAGGCGGCGGTCGCTCACGATGCCATCGTCATCATGCAGGCGCAGAACACCGGCTTGACCAACGGCTCGACCCCCGACGTGGAGGGCTACGACCGGCCGGTCGTGATCATCAACACGCTCAAGCTCTCCGGCATCCAGCTGCTCGAGGGCGGCAGGCAGGTCGTGGCGTTGCCGGGTGCAACGCTCTACCGGCTCGAGCAGCTGCTGAAGCCGCTCGGCCGCGAGCCGCATTCGGTGATCGGCTCCTCCTGCGTGGGCGCTTCCATTGTGGGCGGGGTCTGCAACAATTCGGGCGGCTCGCTCGTCCGCCGCGGACCGGCCTATACCGAACTGTCGCTCTACGCCCAGCTTGAACAGAACGGGGAACTGCGGCTGGTCAATCACCTCGGCATCGACCTCGGCGACACCCCGGAAGAGATGCTTGGCCGGCTGGAGAAGGAGGACTACTCACCAGCGGACATCCAGCGCGACCCTGGCCTCGCCTCGGGAACCGGCTATGCGGCCAAGGTGCGCGACGTCGACGAGCCGAGCGCCGCCCGGTTCAACGCCGACCCGGCCTTCCTGCACGAAGCGGCAGGATCGGCCGGCCGGTTGTGCGTCTTCGCCGTGCGGCTCGACACCTTCCCGGCCGAGCCGGACGCCGTGACCTACTACATCGGCACCAATGATCCCGATGCGCTCACCCGCGCACGCCGCGCGCTGCTTGGCAGGCTCAAGCAGCTGCCGATTGCCGGTGAGTACATGCACCGCGATATGTTCTGGGCCTGTCACAAGTACGGCCGCGACACGTTCCTGCTCATCCACTACCTCGGCACCGATGCGATGCCGGTCTTCTTCGGCTTCAAGCGCCGTGCCGATGCCACCCTCAACAAGCTGGCTTTTCTGCCCAAGTCGCTGGTCGACAGGACAGTGCAGCGGCTCGCCAGCCTCTGGCCCGAGATGCTGCCCAGGCGGATGCTCGACTATGGCCGGCGTTTCGAGCACCACCTGATCCTCAAGGTGTCTGCGGCCTCCGTCCCCGAAACCGAGGCCATCCTCGACGAGATCGCCGACGGCACGATCACCGAATACTTCCGTTGCACGCCGGACGATGGCGAAAGGGCGTTCCTGCACCGCTTCAGCGCGGGCAGCACGGTGGCGCGCTATGCGCTCGTCAACGACCGCGAGGTCGAGGCCATCCTGCCGCTCGATGTGGCGCTGAGGCGCAATGACGACGAATGGTTCGCCCCTTTGCCGCCGGATATCGCGGAAAAGATCGCCGCCCCGCTCTACTGCGCGCACTTCCTCTGCCACGTCTTCCACATGGAACTCGCGGTCAAGAAGGGCGTGGACATGGCAGCGCTGAAGGCCCGCATCCTCGAGCACCTGCGCTCGCGTGGGGCCCAGTATCCGGCCGAGCACAATGTCGGGCACCTCTACGAGGCGCCGCCCGCGCAGGTCGCCTTCTACCGCCGGCTCGACCCCACGAACGCCTTCAATCCCGGCATCGGCAAGACCACGAGGCTGAAGAACTGGCGCCTGGCGAACGAGCCCTAGCGCCCGGTCACTGTTTGCCTCTGGGCTTGGTGCCTTTCGCCGCCGGCTTCTTGGCTGGCTGAACTGCCTTGCGGGTCGTGCCGGCCTTCGACCGGGACGGCGCCGGCGGCTTCTGCTCGGCAAGGCTGCGCTTGAGCGCGTCCATGAGGTTGACGACGTTTGCGGTGGAGGGACGCGGCGTCTCTCTTGCCGGTACCTGCACCTGCTTGGCCCGGAGCTTTTCGACCAGCACCGTGCGATAGCGGTCTTCGAGATAGGCCGGGTCGAACGCCTCCTTCTTGCTGCTTAGGATGTATTCGGTCATCTCGACGACATCCTCGGGCAGATCGAGCGGGTCGATCCCGGCGAAGTACTCGGTCGCGCTGCGCACCTCGTGGGCGTAGCGCAGGGTAATGCCGCGCAGGCCCATCCCCATCGGCTCGATCATGATCGGCCGCTCGCGGTTGGCGAGCACCACCCGGCCCATGCCGACCAGGCCCATCCGCGTCATAGCATCTCTGATGACCGCATAGGCTTCGAGTCCCACCTCGTCGCGGGGCGCGATGTAGTAGGGCGTGTTGTAGTAGACCGGATCGATCTCGCCGCGCTCGAGGAACCGGTCGAGCTCGATGGTCCGCGTATTCTCGATGATCGGGCGGGGCACCGGTGCCGTCTTCGGCGGCGCGACTGGCTCAGGCTCCGGTTCGGATTCCGGCTGCTGCTTGCCGACGATCTTGAGCCTTGGCTTGGGCTGCGGCTCTGGTTCGGCGCGCCGCTCCGCCTGAGGCGGCGTCGCTGCTGGCGTGCTGCTGAAGGGGCGCGTGCGCGCTTCCCGCTGCGCGGCGCCAAGCTCCTCGTCGGGGACGACCACGAAGTGGTTCTCGGCCACTTCGTAGCCGCGGCCCTTGTTCTCCGTGCCGACGACTTCGCCGGTCACGGAGTCGACGAGCTGCTGGCGCAGCCTGTGGCCCGTCTCCCGGTTCACCTGCCGGAACGAGACCTTTTCGGCAGCGGAGATTGCCGGGTAAAGGCTGATCGGGCACGAGACCAGCGATAGTTTTAGGTATCCGTTCCACTGAGCTCTCGGCGCCATACTCAAACTCCCCACGCAACAGCAGGATGAGCGAGCGTACCGCGTCGGAGTCAATTTTTTGAGTCGAAGGTTTCGCCCGCCCGCGCCGCTAGGTGCGGGTCGGTCGTCTCGAACGATCGGCCCCTTGCGCCTTGGTCTCGCCGACGAGTTTCGCCATCTCCGAGAACCTCGGGATTTCGGCGTCGGAAGCCGAGTTGTTCATCAGCCTCAAAAGCCGGGCGGGGAACGCCAGCGCATCGCGGTTGGCCGCGCTGAGCTCCTGGTTGTGGAAATCGCTGACAGCGGTCTGCTCGGCCTCCTGGTAGACCGCATCGACCTCCGCACGGGTGATCAGGCCTTTCGCAACGAGCGCATTGGTTAGGCTTGCGAGGCAGAGATAGAGCCCCTCGAGCTGCAGGTTGGCGGTGTTCATCGGCATCCTCCTCCCGCCGGTCAACGTCACGACCGGGTAGGCAGTTTCGCAGGTAACTACTCGGCGGCCGAGCGCGGGCTTGCGGCGGTCGCGTAGGGAATGTTGCGGCCGCCATAGCGGCGAACCCGGATATTGGCCTGTTCGGCGTGCCCGGCAAACCCCTCGAGCATGCAGAGACGCGAGCAGTATTCGCCCACCATAGCCGACGCCTCGTCGGTCTCGACGATCTGCCAGGTGCTCGTCTTGAGGAACTTGCCCACCCAGAGCCCGCCGGTGTAGCGCGCCGCCTTCTGCGTTGGCAGCGTGTGGGTGGGGCCGATGACCTTGTCGCCGAAGGCCACGTTGGTCCGCGGACCAAGGAACAGCGCGCCGAAGTTAGTGAGGTTGTCGCGGAACCAGAGGTCGCGGCCGGTCATCACCTGCACGTGCTCGGAGGCGATCCGGTCGGCCTCCCGCAGCATCT
The DNA here is from genome assembly GCA_023427545.1 of Pseudomonadota bacterium. Taxonomy (GTDB): domain Bacteria; phylum Pseudomonadota; class Alphaproteobacteria; order Rhizobiales; family Devosiaceae; genus JAEZBF01. Next base: position 17,375 of record JAEZBF010000152.1, on the reverse strand, counting down.
CGTCGTAGTCCTCACAGACGATGACCTCGCCGAAGTCGGTCCACGATTTCCGCGCGATCTCCGCCGTGGGAAGGATGCCGAGCAGCCGCTCGACCTCGGCCATGGTCTCCCGCGCCAGCTTCTCGCTGTTGGTGATGAGAATTGCGGGGGACGTGGGGCCGTGTTCTGCCTGGCCGAGCAGGTCGGTGGCGCAGAGCTCGCCGTCGACAGTCTCGTCGGCGATGATCAGCGTCTCCGTCGGGCCGGCGAAAAGGTCGATGCCGACCCGGCCATAGAGCTGACGCTTAGCCTCGGCGACGAACGCGTTGCCTGGCCCCACCAGCATGTCGATCGGCTTGATGCTCGCCGTGCCGATTGCCATCGCGGCCACCGCCTGGATGCCGCCCAGGACATAGATCTCGTCCGCGCCCGCCATGTGCTGCGCCGTCACGATCGCTGCCGCCGGCTTGCCCTGGAACGGCGGCGCGCAGGTGATCACGCGTCCGCAGCCGGCGACCTTTGCCGTCACCACCGACATATGCGCCGACGCCAGCAGCGGATACTTGCCGCCCGGCCCGTTGCAGCCGACCGAGGCGATCGGCACGTGCCGGTGACCGAGCGTTACGCCGGGCAGGGTCTCGACCTCGAGCTCCAGCATCGTCGCCTTCTGCTTCTGTGCGAAGTTGCGCACCTGCGCCTGGGCGAAGGCGATGTCGTCGAGGTCCTGCCGGCTGAGCTGGGCCATGCAGGCCTCGATCTCGGCCGGGCTGAGGCGGAAGTCCGGCCGGTCCCAGTTGTCGAACCTGCGCGAGAGCTCGCGGACGGCGTCATCGCCGCGCTTTTCGATGTCGGAGAGAATGGCCTCGACGGTGTTTCGCACCTGCCGGTCGGCATCGGCGCGCTCCTCGACCGACTTGCCTGTCTTGAGCCACCGCGCCATTCACATCCTCCGAACTCGATCCACGCCCGGGTCTTATACGCTCTTGCCGCTGACGCACGAGCTTTGCCGCCCGCCTTGGCGCTGGCGCGCGCCCCGGTCTAGTCTGCTCCCCCCAAACCAGCGAGAGTTGCCCATGGCCGTCGATCCCGCCCACCTGTCTGAGCAGTGGCACCAGCCGCATTGGGCAGCCTCGCGGCACAACTTCGACCCCGCCGTCGCCGTGCCCCCACGGCCAGTCGCGCTGCACGACCTCACATTGCGCGACGGCGAGGAAGCGGCCGACCTCGCCTTCACCACGGCCGACAAGGTGCGCATCGCCGAAGCGCTGGCGCGGCTCGGCATCAAGCGCACCGAGATTTTCCTCACGGTCCCCGGCTGGCAGGAGGTGATCCGCGCCATCGTCGCGCGCAACCTCGGCATGGACCTCTGGGTCACCTGGCAGCCGGGCAGGGTGGAGGCCGCGCTCGACCTCGGCGCCCGCCACGTCATGGTCTGGTACCGCATCGGCGAGGTGTTCCAGCACCACGTCTCGAGGCGCAGCCGCGAAGAACTGATGGACGAGATGCTCTACTCCGTCCGCGCGGCACGCGCCGCGGGCGCAACCGTCAACCTCTTCATGCCCGAAGCGACCCGCGCCAGCCTCGAGCACATCACCGCCGCGGCGCAGGCTGCGGAACGCGAGGGCGCGAGCGCGGTGACCGTGGTCGACAGCCAAGGAGTCGCCCGGCCCGCCGCAATGACCTACCTCGTGCGCCACCTCAAGAGCGTGACCGGGCTCGAGGTCGAGGTGCACTGCCACAATGACTTCGGCCTCGCCGTCGCGAATGTGCTCGGCGGCTACGAGGGCGGCGCGGACGTCCTCCAGGTCTCTGTCAACGGCATCGGCTACCGCGCCGGCAACGCCTCGATGGAATCCGTCATCATGGCGCTCGAAGTGCTCTACGGCGTCAGGACCGGCCTCCGGCTCGACCTGCTCCCCGAAATCTGCCGCATGGTCGAGGAGATCTCCGGCCTCGCGAACGGCTACTTCAAGCCCATCGTCGGGGAGGGGGCGTTCCGCTTCGAGCAGTGGGCCTCCGCCGCCGCCTTGTCCGAGGGCGGCATGCGACCCTATGCCTTCCCCTTCGAGCCCGAGGTCGTGGGCCGGACGCCTGAAGTCCTCATCGGCAAGTGGAGCGACATGGGCGCGGTGATCCAGAAGCTCGCCGAGTTCGGCCTCCGCGCCGAGCCTGACCAGCTCGACCGCATCCTCGTCCGCAGCCGCCGCCTCGGCGCCGCCCACCACCGGCCGCTCAGCGACAGCGAATTCATCGCCATCGCCGAATCAGAGGGCGCGTCCGACAGCGAACGCGACCGCTAGTACCGGACCGGTGTCGCCGTGAAGTCGGGCTGGTACTTGCGCAGCTCGGTCTGGTCGTCGCGCTCGGTGATCCCCGCCGCGACGTACTGCTGGTGGAGCCGCTCGAGCGCCGCATGGTCGAGCTCGACGCCAAGACCCGGTTCGTCGGGCAGGATCACGTTGCCGTCCTCGAACTTCACCCGCCCGCCGGCGATCAGCTCCTCGCGCTGCCAGGGGTAGTGCGTATCGAGCGCATAGGTCAGGTTCGGCGTTGCCGCCCCCAGGTGGGTCATCGCCATCAGCGAAATGCCGGCATGGCTGTTCGAGTGCATCGACAGCCCGCGCCCGAAGATCTTGCAGAACTGCGCGAGCGTCTGGCAGGGCTGGAAGCCGCCCCAGTAGTGGTGGTCGCTTAGGATGATCTGCTCCGAGCCCAGCCGGAACGCCGAGGGCAGGTGCTCCAGCGCAGTGGTGCACATGTTGGTGGCGAGCGGGATGCCGAGCTTGGGCCCGAGCTCCGCCATCGCTTCCTGCCCGCGCACCGGGTCCTCGTAGTACTGCAGCGCCGGGCCCATCAGCTTGCCCCACTTGAGCGCCGTCTCCATCGACCAGCATGCGTTGGGGTCGAACCGCAACGGCATGTCGGGGCCGAAGTGCTCCCGCAGCGCCAGCACGGCATCGGTCTCGAGCGAGGGATGGAAGGCCCCGCCCTTGACCTTGAGCGACTTGAAGCCGAACGCCTTGACCATGGCGTCCGCCTCCGCGACGAGCCCTTCCGGCGTGACGGCTTCCTCCTGCCGGGCTGCCTCCCAGCCGGTCAGCCCCGGCTCCTTGCTCATCCCGAGCGGCCCGCCGGCACCCTCGAACTTGAAGAAGAGGTAGGCAGCATACGGCACCTCCCGGCGCACCACGCCCCCCAGTAGGTCGGCAACCCGCTTGTTGAGCGCCTTGCCGATCAGGTCGTAGCTCGCGACCTCGAAGGCGCTGCGCACCGCGGCCCTGAGGCGCCGCGATGGGCCGGCGTTGGCGTCGAAATGCGCATCGAGCAGGGCATCGAGCCGGTTGAAGTCGAAGGGATCATGGCCGTCGAGCCGGGGTGCGAAGCCGCGCAACGCCGTCTCGTTCCTGACCCCTCCGGGGATTTCCGACACGCCGCTGATGCCGTCATCCGAGACGATCTCGGTGATCAGCCGCAGTGCGAACGGCTGGTGCAGGCCGGCAGCGTTGAGCAGCGGCGGATCGCTCAGCGCGATCGGCGTGATGCGGATATCCCTGATCTTCATTCTGCCCCTCGTTTCCTCTGCTTAGCGCCGGCATTCCTGCCGATCTTGCATCGGCTAGTCGTCCCTGGAAAAGCCCGAAGCGAGGTACGCCTTGTCCCGCGCGATATCGAGGTGCTCGGTCGGGATCGCGTTGGACGGGCGCCAGATGATCTCGCGCAGCACTTCGACCGGCAGCTTGGGCTGGCGGTTCTCGTCCAGCAGGCCATTGCGCTCCTGCAGCGTGTCGGTCAGCTGCGTGTAGCAGTAGCCGGCGAGCTCCGGGCTGTCGTGGATCGCGTCGAATAGCTGCTTGACCAGGTCGAGGTACTCGCCCTCGCTGGTCACCGTCGCATAGCCGAACCAGCGCTGCCCGCTCTCCGGGCGATAGCTGATGCCGCCGAACTCGGTAAGCATCACCGGGTGCCGGCGCTCGTCGTCTCGAACCAGCAGCACACGCCGACGCTGCGGCCCGTGGCCGATGCGAATGCGGTCGACGTCGTGCGTGCTGTGGTAGCGCTTGACCAGGTGCTCGCCGCTGAGCGCGTAGTCGTGCACGCCCAGGATGTCGCTGACCGTATGCTCCCAACCATCGTTGGAGATCACCGGACGCGTCGGGTCGATCGCCTTCGTCAGGTGGTAGAGCGCGGTGGCGAAGGCCTGCTGGTCCTTGCGCTGGGCGATGTCGGGCACGCCCCAGCTCTCGTTGAGCGGCACCCAGGTGACGATGCAGGGATGGCTGCGGTCGCGGTCGATCACCTCGAGCCATTCGCGGGTGAAGCGCTCCACCGCGAGCGGCGAATACTGGTAGGCGTTCGCCATCTCGCCCCAGACCAGCAGCCCGACGACGTCGCACCAGTAGAGGAAGCGCGGGTCCTCGACCTTCTGGTGGATGCGCACGGCGTTGAAGCCCAACGACTTGATGAGCTGCACTTCGCGCCGGTAGGCGTCCGGATCGGGCGCCGCGAGGTGCGACTGCGGCCAGAAGCCCTGTTCGAGCACCGACCGCATGAAGAACGGTTTGTCGTTGAGCAGGAAACGCCGCTCCTCGACGCCGCAGCTGCGCAACCCGAAATAGCTCTCGACGCGGTCGAGCTCTGCGCCGTCGGGCGCGAACAGCTGCACGGTCACGTCGATCAGGTTTGGCGTTTCGGGCGTCCACACCAGGTTTGCGCGGAAGACGCCGTTCTCGTAGGCGCTGATGTGGATGCCGGTCATCAGGCTCGCGGCATCGATCGTCATCCGCTGTGAGGCGAGGACGCGATCCTTCCGCTTCAGCACGACCTGGCATTCAAGTGGCTGCGGCGGCACCCGGCCGAGGTCGATCTCGATGTTGACCATCGAGCGTGCCGGATCGGGAGTGAACTGCACGTTCGCGACGTAGGAGGAGGGGACCGGCTCGAGCCACACCGGCTGCCAGATGCCGGTCGTCCGGTGGTACCAGATGGCGTGCGGCTGCTCCTTCCAGTCCTGCTTGCCGCGCGGCTGCGTCACATCGAGCGGCTGGTCTTCCGCGCGCACGACGATGACGAGCTTCTGGCCCTGCTTGAGGCTGGTCGTGATGTCGGCGGTGAAGGGAGAATGCCCGCCCTCGTGGGTGGCAACGAGGTCGCCGTTGACCCACACCCGCGCGGCGTAGTCGACGGCGCCGAAATGCAGCAGCAGGCGTCCGCCGTCGAGCTCGGGAGCGTCGACCTCGCGCCGGTACCAGACGACCGGGTGATAGCCCTTGTCGTTGATGCCCGAGAGCTCGGACTCGGGCGGGAAGGGGACCGTGATGGTGCGCGCAAAGCGCTCGGGCGACTCGTGCCAGCGCCCGGTGAGGCCCTCGTCGGCATCGTCGTAGGCGAACTGCCAGGCGCCACAGAGATCCACCCAGCGCTCGCGGCGGATGCGGGGACGTGGATAGGAAGGGTCGATGGCCTGCGTCGGCATGGTCTGGCTCGGGTTCTCTTGGGGTGATTTGGTCGATGGAACATTTGCTCCGCCTTGGAATAGACGGGCAAGCGAAATCCCGGCGGGGCGTCTCGTCAGCCGGGGTAGAGCGTCAGCCCGCCGTCGACGCGCAGCACCTGGCCCTGCATGAACTTCGCCTGCGGGCTGCACAGGAAGGCCACCGCGTCGGCAATCTCCTCGGGTTCGGCGTAGCGGTCGAACGAAGGGCCCGAGGAGTCCATCTTGACCGGATCGACCACGCGCGTCGCCTGGAAGCGTGCGGTTTTGGCGGGGCCGGGGCTCACGGCGTTGACGCGCACCCCGTGCTCCCGGACCTCGGCCGCAAGGCAGCGCGTGTAGTGCACCACCGCTGCCTTGAGCGTGGCGTAGATGCCGCCGTGGGAGAACCCGGCATGAGCCGCGGTCGAGCCGACATTGACGACGATCCCGCTTCTGCGCGCGACCATCTGCGGCACGAAGGCCTGCGTCACCAGCATGGTCCCGATCAGGTTGTTGTTGGTGAGCGCGACGATGTCCTCGTATGGGATACCGAGGATGTTATTCGGCTCGGGCTTGTTGCCCGTGGCGCCAATGTCGCCGCCGGCGCAATTGACGAGGATGTCGACGCCTCCGAGGCCGTCCTCGATCTCCTCGCGCATCTTCTGGACCGCGACCCGATCGCCGATATTGCCGGTCACCCCGAGCGAGCGCACACCCATCGCTTCGATCGACTTGACCACCTCGCCGAGGTTGCTCGCTTCGCCGAACCGCGCGGTCTCGTTCCAGCTGAGGTCGTGCACGACGACGTCCGCGCCCATGGCGGCGATCTTTTTCGCCATCAGGTTGCCCAGGCCGCGGCCTGAGCCCGTTACCAGCGCTAGCTTTCCCGTCAGATCGCCCACGTCATCCTCCCCTCACATCAATCCGAGTGCCCGCAGGTTCTCCGCCGAACGCCGAACCTGCGCGACTTCCCATGCCGCGATCTCGCCGTCCGCGCCACGCTCCCACGGTGTTTGCCATCCGGCATCGTCCGGCAGCCGGTTGCGCTGCGCCGCAAGTAGGCAGGCGGCGAGTTCATCGGCCCGCTTTTCGGGATAGCCGCGCCACCAGTCCGGCGTGAACAGCCGCACATGACGCGCCTCGAGCGCGCCAATTTCAATCGCCGCCAGAAGCTCGGTGTTGTGCGTCAGGAGCATCGCGAACAGCTCCTTGAGCGGCACGGCGCCGTCGCCAGTCGGGCAGCGCACCAGCCGGATACCCTCGGCGGTGAACTGCACGCGATAGTCCTTGGCGTGGACGTAGCGCACGTAAGGGGCGACAACGGCCGTGAAATCGAGCGGTGCTTCGGCGACGGGGAAGGAGTTCGCGGTGTCATAGACGATCCGCACGCTCGGCCCGTAGGTCTCGCAGAACGCCGCCAGCTCGCGCGACGTGAAATCCTGGTGGTTCTCGATCAGCAGCGTCAGCCCGGCGTCCCGCACCATCGGCGCGTACCGCCCGAGCTTGTGGTTGACGCTTGCGACGAGTTCGTCCCACCGCGGTCCGGCCGCGGCGCGGTCGCCGCAAAGGATCGGCGTCAGCGCGACACGGATGTAGCTCGCCCCCAGCGCCTGCGCGGCCCGGATGCAAAGCGCGATGTCGGCAGCCTGTAGCCCGGAGGAAACCACCGGGGTCATGTCCAGCGACCGCAGCCGCGACGCCAGCGTATCGAACTGCGCTGCATCCATCGGCTTGAGCCAGCCGTCCCACAACTCGACCACGCGCGCGTCGAGCTCGGTGGCGAGCGCGAGGAACCCCTCGAGCCCGGCCGGAGCGGGATTGGCGCGCGGCGTGCCCGCAGCCTGCAGGCCGAGGTGGTAGGTCAGCCCATAGGGGTTGAGGCCGAAACGGATGGCGCTGTGCGGCAAGTAAACTCCCCCCGACATCAAGCCGGGTTGCCGGCCGTCGGCATCAAGCCACCCGCGCCTGCCGTTGACAAGCTCTGCCCATCGTTTGCCTCGTCCTCGAGGAGCATGTCGGCCGCCTTTTCGGCGATCATGATCGTCGGCGAGTTCGTGTTCCCGGATGTGATCGTCGGCATGATCGAGGCATCGGCGATCCGCAACCCACTGAGGCCGCGCAGCCGCAGCCGCGCATCGACCACAGCCCGCTCGTCGCCCCCCATCCGGCACGTCCCCACCGGATGGAAGATCGTCGTCCCGATGTCGCCCGCCGCATGCCGCAGCGCCTCGTCCGATTGCACCGCTGCACCCGGCCGGTACTCCTCGGGCGCGTGCGGCGCGAAGGCGCGGCTCTCGAGCACGATGCGCCGTACCAGCCGCATTGCCGCAACCGCCACCTCGCTGTCGACCGGGTCGGACAAGTAGTGGGGCTGAATCGCCGGCGGTTGCAGCGGGTCGGCGCTCGTCAGCCGGACGTGCCCGCGGCTGCGCGGCCGCAGGTTGCAGACCGTCGCCGTGAACGCCTCGAAGCCGTGCAGGGGCGCACCGAACCGGTCGAGGCTAAGCGGCTGGACGTGGAACTGCAGGTTCGGCGTCGCGTATTCCGGTGACGAGCGGGTGAACCCGCCCAGCTGCGACGGCGCCATCGTCATCGGCCCGCGGCGGAGCAGGGCGTATTGCAGCGCCATCCCCGCCTTGCCCGTGAGCCGGTTGGCGCGCAGGTTCAGCGTCGGCAGGCCGGACACCTTGTAGATCATCCGCAGCTGCAGGTGGTCCTGCAGGTTCCCCCCCACGCCGGGCAGCGCATGGACCACCGGAATGCCGTGCGCGGCAAGCAGCGCCGGATCGCCGATACCCGAGAGCTGCAGCAGATGGGGCGAATTCACCGCGCCAGCCGACAGGATTACCTCGCGCCGCGCCCGCACCGTTCGCGTACGGCCCTCGTGCCTCACTTCGATGCCGCTGACCCGTCCATCCTCCACCACCAGCCGCAGCGCCTGCGCCTTCGTCCATAGCGTCAGGTTCGGCCGCCGCAGCGCCGGCTTGAGGAACGCCGAGGCGGCCGACCACCGGCGCCCGCGCCGCTGGTTGACCTCGAAGTAGCCCACCCCCTCGTTGTCGCCGCGGTTTAAGTCGTCGCTCGCGGGGATGCCGTGCTCGATTGCGGCAGCGCGGAAGAGGTCGAGCACCTTCCAGCTCAGCCGCATCTTCTCGACCCGCCACTCGCCGCCCTGGCCATGGTGCGGATCGGCCGCCCCCGCGCGATCCTGGCTGCGCCGGAAATACGGCAGCACGTCCTCCCAGCTCCACCCCGGATTGCCCAGCTGGCGCCAGTGGTCGTAGTCGGCCGCCTGGCCGCGCATGTAGATCATGCCGTTGATCGAAGACGAGCCGCCGATCACCCGCCCGCGCGGATAGTCCAGCGCCCGCCCGTTGAGCCCCGGCACCGGCTCGGTGCGATAGCACCAGTCGGCGCGCGGATTGCCCATCGCATAGAGGTAGCCGACCGGCACGTGGAACCAGATCCAGTCGTCGGCGCCGCCCGCCTCGAGCACCAGCACCGAGTGCCTGCCCGAGGCGCTGAGGCGGTTGGCGAGCACGCAGCCGGCGCTCCCCGCGCCGACCACGATGAAGTCGAACTGCGGCGCGTCGTCCGTTGCCGTACCGGACATCGGCCGCTCCGGGCTAGGCGATCTCCAGCTCGTTGGCCTCGAGGAACTCGCGGTTCATCTCGAGCCCGAGGCCCGGCTTTTTGGGCAGCTTGAGCGCCCCGCCGGAATTGTCGAGCGGCGTCCTGATGAACTTGTTGTAGCTCGAGAGGTCCCAGCGCGATGTCTCGAGCCGGTAGAAATTCGGCACCGTCATCATCACCTGCGCGCCGGCGACCACGTTGATCGGCCCGCTCGCATCGTGCGGCGAGACCGGAATGTAGTAGGCCTCGCAGAGCGCCGAGATCTTCTTGAGCTCGGTAATGCCGCCCGTCCACGTCACGTCCGGCATGATGTAGTCGGCGAGCTTGTTCTCGAGCACCGGCACGAAGTCCCACTTGGTGTGCCCGCGCTCGCCCCACGAGATCGCGGCGTTGACCTTCTCGCGCACCTGCTTGAGCGCATTGAGGCTCTCGGGCGCGCAGGGCTCCTCGAACCAGTCGATGTTGCCTGCTTCCTCGAGGCTCCGGCAGAGCCGGATGGCGGTCGGCACGTCGAAGCGTCCGTGCGCGTCGATCAGGATGTCGACGTCCGGCCCTGCGGTTTCGCGGATCAGCGCCGTCAGCTCGGCCGCCTCGCGCTCGTCCTTGCGCGTCATCATGCCGTCGAGATAGCCATCCCGCTGCTCGCGGGCCCTGCCGCCCTCGCTGAGGCCCTGGTACGGGTAGGGGTCGAACTTCAGCCCCTTGTGGCCGGAATCGACGATCGCCCGGATCTCGGCGATCACCCCTTCCTTGGTGGTGAAGTTGCTCTGGTCGGGGTGCGTATAGAGCGAGATGTCGTCGCGTACCGGCCCGCCGAGCAGCTCGTAGATCGGCTTGTCCAGCGCCTTGCCGCGGATGTCCCAGAGCGCGATGTCGATCGCGCTGACGCATTCTACCGCCGCGCCGCGGCTGCCCATGTAGGTGAAGCTGCGGAACACCTTGTGCCAGAGCCGCTCGATATGACTCGGGTCCTCGCCCGCCAGCTCCGCGCCGATCTGCCTGAGGATCGCGCAGAGCGCCCGGTTGGCGAGTTTGGTGGTCGTGGTGATCTCGCCCCAGCCCGAAACGCCCTCGTCGGTCGTGACCTCGACGAAGAGGTACTCCCCCCAGTACGTGCCCTCGGCCTTGACCAGCCACGGCTTGATGCCAGTGATCTTCATCTTCGTTCTCTAAGCCTTCCCTCTGAAATCGTTCGCGCGGCCTGCCCACGCCCCCGCCGCGTTCGCCCCGCGTCTTACCCCACGCGGGCCGTGTTCATCGCCCGCATGTGCTCGAGGATATGCCGGCCCGACCCTTCGACGTGCCGGGCGATCGTCTCGTATGCCTTGTCGGCGTCCTGCGCCTTGATGTGTCCGATCAGCTCGCGGTGTTCGCGCATCACCGCCGCCCGCCGCGACAGCGTGAAGTTGAAACGCCGGCTCACCGCGCGCAACACCTCGCGGTGCTTCCACCAGAGCTCGGCCGCATGGCGGTTGTAGTGCCGGCGGTACATCACCGTGTGGAAGGCGGTGTCGAGCTCGCTGTGCCGCACCGGATCGGCGAAGTTGTTCTCCTCCATCAGATCCTGCAGCCGCTCGAGCTCGGCGATGTCCTCGATCGTCGCCATGCCGACGAACCAGCGGGTCAGCGCCGGCTCGATCAGCACGCCGATCTCGTAGATGTCGCGCACGAAGTCCTGGTCGATCGGCCGGACGCGCGCGCCGCGATTGGGCGACATCAGCACGAAGCCCTCGCCGCGCAGCATCTGCAGCGCCTCGCGTATCGGGTTGGTCGAGGTGCCGTGACGCTTGGCCAGGTCGGCGACGACGAGCCGCTCGTTCGGCCCCAGCCGGCCGGCGATGATGTCCTCGCGGATCAGTCCGTAGATCGATGAGGCGCCTTCGCTCGTGGCGCCAATCGGGTCGACGCCCGGTGGCGGCCTGGCCTTGAATTCTGTCGTGGACACTTCCGCTCCCCCCGCGCTGCCCGCGCCGGACCGTACACGAAATGACAGCGACAATGTACAGTCGCGCGCGATTGACACGCAATCCATCATCTGTGACGGTACCCCACAATCGCGGAGGACCGGCCAAAACGGTGCCCGTGGTTCGGACTTGGGATCCGCATGCACTGCATCGCGGATCGGGAGAATCGGAGGAAACAATGACGAGAGTGACTCTCGGCGGCAGCGTCGTGCGCAGCACGGTCGCGGCTGCCTTCGTGACATCGCTGATGTCGGCGTCCGCGCTTGCCGCGCCGCCGGTCGACCTCAGCAAATGGTCGCCCGAATACGTGCGCTCCATCGCCGGCACCGAGGAATTCAACACTGCCGATGAATGCAGCAAGGTCACCCCGCTCGACTACAAGGGCGACCTGACGTTCTGGTACCAGGGCGTGTTCGAGGGCGACCCCGACCTCCTGCGCCAGTACTACAAGGACTTCTTCGTAGCGTTCCGCGAGACCTATCCGAACATCAATCTCCAGGAACAGGCGCTCAACTACAACGATCTGCTCGACAAGTTCCGCACCGCGCTGCTCGGCAATGCCGGCCCCATGGTCGTGCGCCTGCAGATCCTCGGCGGCGTCGAATTCGCCTCCAAGGGCTACTTCCAAGAGCTCAAGCCCGAGGATGTCGGCTGGTCGACCGAAGACTTCTGGCCCGGCGCCATGAAGTCGGTGACCTGGGACGGCAAGGTCTACGGGATTCCCACCAATAACGAGACCATGGCGCTCATCTGGAACGCCGACATCTTCAAGCGCGCTGGCCTCGACCCCGAGAAGCCGCCGGCAACCTGGGATGACGTGGTCACCTACTCCAAGCAGATCCACGACAAGCTCGGCGTCGCCGGCTACGGCCTCGTCGCGCGCAAGAACGCCGGCAACACGCCCTACCGCTTCATGCCCCAGCTCTGGGGTTATGGCGGCGGCGTCTTCGACGAAGCCGATCCGAATCCGACCTACGGCGAAGTCCGTCTGAACAGCGAAGCCAGCAAGAAGGCCCTCCAGGCCTCCTACGACATGTACGTTCGCGACAAGTCCGTGCCGGTTTCGGCGCTGACCAACATTCAGGCCGACAACCAGCCGCTGTTCCTTGCGGGCCAGCTCGCCATGATGATCTCGCATCCGTCCGACTATAACGTGATGCTCGATCTCCAGGCCAAGGCCACCGGCGCCGACAAGGACAAGGCGCAGACCGTCATCGACAACATGCGCTACGGCCTGATCCCGACTGGTCCGGACGGCAAGCGTGCGGTCGTCTTCGGCGGCTCCAACATGGACATCCTCAAGCCGGAATATGTCGAGGGTGGCAAGGTCGACGAGGCCGCTGCCAAGGCGCTGATCTGCTTCTGGACGAGCCCCGAATGGTCGCTGAAGATGGCTTACGCGGGCTCCAACCCGGGTAACCTCAACGGCTTCAAGACCAAGTGGATGAAGGAGCGCCTCGACAACATCAAGTTCCTTGATGTGACCACCTCCATGCTCCCCTACGGCATTCCGTTCCCGGCTCTTCCCGAGTCGCCGGAAATCATGAACATCATCATTCCGGACATGCTGCAGAACGCCCTGACCGGAGCCATGACGGTCGACCAGGCGGCCGAGGACGCGGCCAAGAAGGTCGAGCAACTGCATAGCGGCGGCGGTCTCTAGTCTCCGCACTCAGCAACTGAACGGCCGGCGGTGCGAAAGCACTGCCGGTCTGTCCTCTCCGGCCTGGACAAGGGCTTCCGCATGACCACGATCTCAGGCCAAGCCGCCACCACCACCGCTAATGCAGGCAGGACCAAAGCCGTTCGCCCGGGCATCCTGCAGCAGATGTGGACGTCGCGCGCCGACTACCTCTACGTGCTGCCCGCCATTGTGGTGATGCTCATCGTCATCGCCTACCCGATCTACTACACGATCGATCTGTCGTTCTTCAAAACCCCGCCGGGGCTGCAGCTGAAGGACAAGAGCTTCATCGGCCTCGACAACTACGTCGCGATCCTAACCAGCGACGTCTTCTGGAAGGTCACCGTAAACACCATCATCTGGACCCTGGCGTCGACCGCGATCGCCTTCGCCTTGGGCTACGCCGCCGCACTGGCGCTCCACCGCAACTTTGCGGGTCGGGGCGTGCTCCGCGCCATCCTGATCATCCCCTGGGTCATCAGCGCCGTCGCTGCGTCCTACATCTGGAAGTGGATCTACCATTCCGACTTCGGAATCATCGGAGCAGTCCTGATTCAGCTCGGCATCCTCGCCCGCCAGCCCAATTTCATCGACAGCGTCAACACCGTCCTGCCCTCCCTGATCGTGGTCAACATCTGGCGCGAGTTCCCGTTCGCCATGATCATGCTCATGGCAGGCCTCCAGACAGTGCCGGACCAACTCCTTCGGGCCGCGAAGGTAGATGGCGCGGCGACCTGGCAGGCCTTCTGGCACGTCACCTTCCCTTACCTGAGCGGCGTGTCGACGGTGACCGTCCTCCTGCTCGCAGTGGCCAACTTCAACTCCTTCATCATTCCCTGGATCATGACGGGCGGCGGACCCTCAAATGCGTCGCACATCTGGATCACGCACATTTATGAGCTGGCCTTCGGCCGCCAGCGCTGGGGCGTCGCCGCCGCCTATTCGGTGCTTCTCTTCATCATCCTCATGACGCTGGGCTATTTCTACGTCCGCGCCCTGAGCGGCAATGAGCGCAAGGGAGCCGCCGCATGACCGCGATCGCGCACGAGCCCGCGCGGCAGCGCGTCCGGATCGACGGCTGGCGCTGGGCCGGCCGCCTCTTCCTGCTCTTCATGCTGCTCTTCACGGCCTTGCCGATGGTCTGGATGGTGCTGACATCCATCAAGTCGGGTTTCGCCGCGATGCGGTTCCCGCCGGAGTGGTGGCCGTCCGAACCAACCATGGCGAGCTACCTCAAGCTGCTCGACCCGCAGAACAGCGTCGGTCAGGACTTCCTGCGTTTCTTTGCGAACAGCTTTTTCGTGTCGGTCGTGACCACCATCCTCGCGGTCGCCGTCGCCGTTCCGGCCGCCTACGCGTTCTCCCGCTTCCGCTTCCCGGGACGCAACTTCCTGTTCTTCTCGGTTCTGCTGCGGAACATGTGCCCGGCGGTGATCTTCCTCGTGCCTCTCTTCATCCTGATGCGCCTGCTGGGCCTGGTGAATACGCACGGCTCGCTGGTGCTCACCTACCTCACCTTCGGGCTGCCGCTCGCGATCTGGCTGCTCAAGGGCTTCTACGACAACATCCCGGTCCAGCTCGAGCAGGCGGCCCGCATCGACGGCGCGACCCGCTTCCAGGCTTTCCTGCTGATCATCACGCCGCTCTCGGTGCCCGGGATCATCGCCACCGCGATCTATTCCTTCATCGGCGCGTGGAACGAATACATCTACGCCGCGACCTTCCTCACGAGGAACGAGCAGCTCACGCTTCCCGTCGGAATCCAGCGCTTCTTTTCCGAGAACACCACGGATTTCCCGGGTCTCATGGCGGCAAGCTTCATCATGAGCGTGCCGGTGGTCGTGCTGTTCCTGCTGCTGCAGCGGTATTTCGTCCGGGCGCTCACCGAAGGCGCCGTCAAACACTAGTCACCGCCTGCTGGCGGATCGTCGGGGGAATCTCTCTATGGCCGAGGTTGTGCTCAAGGACGTCGTGAAGACGTATGGCGACGTCTATGCCGTCAACCACGTCTCGCTGACCGTCGGTGACGGCGAGTTCGTTGCGCTGGTCGGCCCGTCCGGCTGCGGCAAGACCCCCACGCTGAACCTAGTCGCCGGCCTGATCCCGATGAGCGGGGGCGACATCGTCATCGGCGACCGCGTCGTCACCAATCTCGATCCCAAGGACCGGGACATCGCGATGGTGTTCCAGAACTACGCGCTCAATCCCCAGAAGTCGGTCTACAAGAACCTCGCCTTCACGCTGCAGATGCGGAAGCTCCCCAAGGCCGATATCGACGCCAAGGTCATGGCCGCCGCCAAGGTGCTCGACATCGTCCCGCTGCTTGAGCGCAAGCCGCGCGAGCTCTCCGGCGGCCAGCAGCAGCGCGTTGCGCTTGGCCGCGCCCTGGTCCGCGACCCGCGCGCCTTTCTCATGGACGAGCCGCTCAGTAACCTCGACGCCAAGCTGCGCGTGCAGATGCGCTCCGAGATCAAGCGGTTCCACCAGGACCTCAAGGCGACCATCATCTACGTCACCCACGACCAGCTCGAGGCCGTGACCATGGCCGACAAGATGGCCGTCATGAACGGCGGTTATCTCCAGCAGTACGATACGCCGGCTCAGGTCTTCGCTAATCCCGTCAACATGTTCGTCGCAAGCTTCATCGGCTCGCCTGCGATGAGCCTGATCCCGCTCGAAGTGGCCGGCGACGGTGCGCTGGTCAGCGCCGAAGGCTGGCGCCTGCCGCTCGATGCGCACAATGCCCGCAAGGTCGCCCAGGCCAAGTCGCGAAAAGTCGTGCTCGGCGCCCGCCACAGCACCATCAAGCTCCACAAGACCGCCGTCGAAGGCGCCGTTCCGGCCAAGGTCTATACCGTGGAGCCGACGGGCGACATCACGTTCGTGCAGGCCTTCCTCTCCGGCTCGATCGTCAACATCAGCTTGCCGCCCACCGTCAGCATCGCGCCCGACGAGCAGGTCTGGCTCGAGTTCGAGCAGGACAGGATTCACCTGTTCGACGGCGAAACCGAAATGGCCCTCCGCGCCGCCTAAGTCGAACGACACTTCCAGGACACTACAATGAGCGAAAACACGCCCGAAGACGCCCTCAACCGCGTCAACACCCGATCGCGCCCGTCCGAGCTGCGCATCACCGACATGCGCGTCGCCGAGATCGTCGGCGCCCCGTTCCGCTCGGCGCTGCTCAAGATCTACACCAACCAGGGCCTCGTCGGCTTCGGCGAGGTCCGCGACGGCGCCAGCGCGACCTACGCACTCATGCTCAAGAGCCGCCTGCTCGGCGAAAATCCCTGCGACATCGACAAGCTCTTCCGCCGCATCAAGCAGTTCGGCGGCCACGGCCGCCAGGGCGGCGGCGTCTCGGCGGTCGAGATCGCGCTCTGGGACCTCGCCGGCAAGGCCTACGGCGTGCCGATCTACCAGATGCTCGGCGGCAAGTTCCGCGACAAGGTCCGCTGCTACTGCGACACCGACGCCGACCGGCCCAGCGGCACCGCGATGGGCCTGCGCCTCAAGGAGCGCATGGCGCGCGGCTTCACCTTCCTCAAGATGGACCTCGGCCTCATGCAGATCGCCGATATCCCCGGCTCGGTCGTCGCTCCCGCCGGCTCGCTCGAGGGCTACAAGCTCCACCCCTCAGCGGGCCGCTCGAAGACCCTCGAGGAACGCCGCGAGAAGAACGCCGTCTACGACATCCACAATGTCCGCCACCCCTTCACCGGCCTCAACTTCACCGACAAGGGCCTCGATCTCCTCGAGCAGTACATCCACGAGGTCCGCGAGGTCATCGGCTACGAGATTCCGCTCGCCATCGACCACGTCGGCCACATCTCGCTGCAGAACGGCATCCGCCTCGCCAGGCGCATCGAGAAATACGTCCCCGCCTGGCTCGAGGACGTCATCCCCTGGCAGTACGCCGACCAGTACCGCCAGCTCCAGGAAGCGACCTCCGTCCCGATCTGCACCGGCGAGGACATCTACCTCAAGGAGAACTTCGAGCCGCTTCTGAAATCCGGCATCTCGATCATCCACCCCGACCTGCTGACCACCGGCGGCATCCTCGAGACCAAGAAGATCGGCGACCTCGCCCAGGACCACGGCGTCGCCATGGCCATCCACATGGCGGAAAGCCCGATCGCCGCGATAGCCGCCGCGCACGTCGCCATCGCCACCGAGAACTTCATGGCGCTCGAGTACCACTCGGTCGAGGTCGACTGGTGGGACGACATCCAGGTCGGCCTGCCCAAGCCTATTGTCAAAGACGGCTTCATCACCGTATCCGACAAGCCCGGCCTCGGCATCGACGACCTCAACGACGAGCTGCTCTCCCAGCACCTGCAGGAGGGTGTCTCGGGCATCTGGCAGCCCACCGATCACTGGGACGACGAATATTCCTGGGACCGGACGTGGAGCTGAGCCGCCTCTTATGAAAATCACCGACATCAAGGTCATCGTCGCCTCGCCGGGGCGCAACTTCGTCACGGTCAAGATCTTCACCGACGAGGGCCTTTCCGGCGTCGGCGACGGTACCGTGAACGGCCGCGAGCTCGCGGTCGTTTCCTACCTGCAGGACCACATCATCCCGACCCTCATCGGCCGCGACCCGGCGCGGATCGAGGACATCTGGCAGTATCTCTACAAG
>JAEZBF010000065.1 GCA_023427545.1 Pseudomonadota bacterium | reverse complement strand
AAGCCCGGACGCGCCGCTACCCGCGGCCCGGCCCCCTCGCGCCAATCCGGGCGAATACGTCGATGATGCGTCAATTCGAGCTGCTCGAGAGAGTGCAGGCCTACAATCCCAAGGCCGACGAGCAGCTTCTCAACCGCGCCTATGTCTACGCCATGCAGAAACATGGCAGTCAACTTCGCGCTTCAGGTGACCCGTTCTTCGCTCATCCACTTGAAGTTGCAGCGATCCTCACGGATCTTCGCCTCGACGACGCCACCATCGCCGTCGCGCTGCTGCACGACACGATCGAGGATACGGACGCCACCCGTGCCGAGATCGACCAGCTCTTTGGGCCCGAAATCGGATCGATCGTCGATGGCCTGACCAAGATCGAGCGGCTGAACCTCGTTTCACGCGAAGAGGCCCAGGCCGAGAATCTGCGCAAGCTCCTGCTCGCGATCTCCGCCGATGTGCGCGTGCTGCTCGTCAAGCTCGCCGACCGCCTGCACAACATGCGCACGCTCGAGCACATGCCGGCGGACAAGCGGGCCCGCATCGCCAACGAGACAATGGAGATCTACGCCCCGCTCGCCGGTCGCATGGGCATGCAGGACATGCGCAGCGAGCTCGAGGACTTATCGTTCAAAACGCTCCAGCCGGAGCACTATCGCGCGATAACCGACCGGCTGAGCGTGATGCAGTCGGAATTTGCGGAAACCATCTCGACGATCAAGCGCGAGCTCTCCGAGAAGCTCGACGCCGAAGGGATCAAAGCTGAGGTATCCGCACGGGTGAAGTCGCCATGGTCGATCTTCTCCAAGATCGAGCGCAAGCAGATCGCGCTCGAGCAGCTCTCCGACATGATCGGATTCCGCGTCATCGTGGACACCATCGAGGATTGCTACCGGGCGTTGGGCATCGTCCACACCAACTGGAAGGTCGTGCCGGGTCGGTTCAAGGACTACATCTCGGTTCCCAAACACAACGACTACCGCTCGATCCATACGACGATTGTGGGACTTGGCCGGCAGCGAGCGGAGCTGCAGATCCGCACCCATGAAATGCACCGTGTCGCCGAATTCGGCATCGCTGCGCATGCGCTGTACAAGGAGGGTGCCGCGAGCGACGTCCGGAACGCGCAGAGCGAGAGCCAGGCCTTCGCGTGGCTGCGCCAGACGATCGAACATTTGACCACCGGCGCGACGGGCGAGGATTTCCTCGAATACACGCGGCTCGAGCTGTTCCAGGACCAGGTGTTCTGCTTCACCCCGCGCGGGCGGCTGATCGCCCTGCCGCGCGGCGCCACGCCGATCGACTTTGCGTACGCACTGCACACCGACATCGGCGATACCTGCGTCGGGGCCAAGATCAACGGCTCGATCATGCCGCTGGTCACCCAGCTCCGCTCCGGCGACGAGGTGGAGATAATTCGGGACCAGAACCACCTGCCGCCCAGCAACTGGATCGGCATCGCAGCCACCGGCAAGGCGCGCGCGGCGATCCGGCGCGCGGTGCGGCAGGCGGCCCAGCAGCGCGCCTTCGCCCTCGGCGAGCACATCCTTTCAATGGCGCTCGACCGCGAGGGCACGTCGCTCGACGACACTGAGGCCAAGGCGCTGGCGGAACGTCTCGGGCAGCCCAGCAAGCGCGAGATGCTGATCGCCGTTGGCGAGGGCCGGATCAGCCAGGAGGCTTTCGGCAACGAGCTGATAGCCACCAAGGGCATCAAGCGCCGCAAGTCGCGCAGTCCCGACCTGCCGGCGCCCGACAAGGCCGAGGGCTGGTTTGCGCTTCGCGCCACCGACGCTTTCCGTTTCCAGGTCGATATGAGCCAGCGGTCCGGTCCGCGCGCCCGCGAGGCGCTGGCCCAGCTCAATTTCAACACGCGCGTCGAGATCTCCCCGCAGGGCGTCGTTCCGGGCGAGCGGCCGGTCGGGATCATGGAGCCCGGCAAGCCAATCATCATCCATCCCATCGATTCCGAGGCGCTTGTCGAGATGCACGACTCGGACGTGGCTTGGGTCGATGTTCGTTGGGACCTGCGCGGCAGCGAGCAGCGCCGCCACAAGCGGGCGATCACCATGCTGTCGCAGAACAAGCCGGGCTCGCTTGCGCAGATTTCGGCGGCCATCGCCTCGTGCGACGCCAACATCCACAACCTCGTCATGCGCATGGCCTCGCCCGATTTCCACAAGCTGATCTTCGAGATCGAAGTACGCAACGCCGCCCAGCTCAACGATGTGCTATCGACCCTGAAGCTCACCGCCGGGCTGTCGCGCGTACGCCGGGCTACGCTTGCCGAGGCGCGCGAAGTCGCCAACATGGTCTGGGGCGGCGAGGTTGAGCGCGAGGAGGAGCCGGCGTGACCACTGACGAGGTTCTGCAGATCTTCCGCGACTGCGGGGCTCTGCTCGAGGGACACTTCATCCTGTCCTCCGGGCTTCGCTCGCCGGTGTTCCTGCAGAAGGCACGGGTCTTCATGTATCCCGACAAGGCGGAGCGGCTCTGCCGAGCCCTCGCCGAAACGATCCGCGCCGCGGGGTATGCGGGGGTGAGCAAAGTCGTGTCGCCCGCGATCGGCGGCATCATTCCGGGATACGAAACGGCCCGGCACCTCGGCCTGCCGGCGATCTACACGGAAAGGGTGGAGGGTACGTTCGAGCTCCGCCGGGGCTTCGAACTCGCGCGCGGCGAGAAAGTGCTCGTGGTCGAGGACATTGTCACGACCGGGTTGTCGATCCGCGAATGCATCGCGTGCCTGCGCGGTCTCGGCGCGGATGTCGTGGCCGCTGCCTGCCTGATCGACCGCTCGGGCGGTGAGGCTGATGTCGGCGTGCCGCTGATCGCGTTGAGCCAGTACAAGGTGCCCGCTTATCCCGCCGACGCGCTGCCGCCCGAACTCGCATCGATCCCGGCGATGAAACCCGGTAGCCGGGGGCTTGCGTGATCGTCGGCCTCGGCAACGATTTATGTGAGATCTCGCGCGTCGAGAAAACGCTGACGCGCTACGGCGAGCGTTTCACCCAGCGCTGCTTCACCGACATCGAGCGGCGTAAGTCGGATGGGCGCAACCAGCGCGCCGCCTCCTACGCCAAACGCTTCGCCGCCAAGGAGGCTTGCGCCAAAGCGCTTGGCACCGGCATGGCCTGGGGCGTCTACTGGCGGGATCTGGGGGTGGTGAACCTGCCGTCCGGCAAGCCGACCATGCGGCTGACCAACGGCGCCGCCGCGGCGCTTTCACGTCTTGTGCCCGCCGGGCACGAGCCACATATCCACCTCACCATCACCGACGATGGCGGCATGGCTCAAGCCTTTGTCATCATCGAGGCGCTGCCCATTGTTGACCGACCCGGTGCTTCCCCGTAACCACGGCGGCTGCGCCGGGGGCCCCCCGGAGACCGCGCCGCCCATGAAAGGCAAGAGATGAGCCAGCCGATGATCAAGGCCAAGGACAAGGCCGAAAAGAAGAGCGCGGGCGGCGAACTGCGCGATACTATCGTCGTCATCATCGAAGCGCTGATCATCGCGGTGCTGTTTCGCACCTTCCTCTACCAGCCGTTCTCGATACCGACCGCCTCCATGCAGTCGACCCTCATGATCGGCGATTATTTCGTCGCATCGAAATTCACCTGGGGCTTCGGCAAGTACTCATTCCCGTTCCCGCTGCCGTTCAACGGGCGGATCATGGGTCGCGATCCCACCCAGGGCGACATCGCGGTGTTCCGCAACGAGATCGCGGGCGAGGACTACATCAAGCGGGTCATCGGCATGCCAGGCGACCATGTCCAGATGAAGCAGGGCCGGCTCTACATCAACGGCACGCTGGTCGAGCGAGAGGAAGTCGGCCGCGGCGCGGATACCGACAGCTACGGGCAGACCGTGCCGGTGATCCTCTACAGGGAAACCCTCCCCAACGGCGTTACCCATACCGTGCAGGAGATTTCCGACAACGGTCCGCTCGACAACACCGCCGAGTACGTTGTCCCTGCGGGGCACTTCTTCATGATGGGCGACAACCGCGACCGCAGCCAGGACAGCCGTGTGCTTAGCGCCGTCGGCTACGTGCCGTCCGGCAATCTCATCGGCAAGGCGGAGGCGCGGTTCTTCTCGATCAAGGACAACATCGCGCCCTGGAAGCTCTGGGAATGGCCCGCCAACGTCCGCTGGGACCGTATGCTGCAGTCGGTCTACCAGAGCTACACCTCGACCCCGAAATGAGCCGCGCCGGGCGGCACGAACGGCTCGAGGCGCGGCTCGGCTACCGCTTCGCCGACCCCGATCTGCTCGACAAGGCGCTCACCCACTCGAGCGCCGTCTCGCCCGGTAAGCGCATTGCCCAATCGTACCAAAGGCTCGAGTTCCTGGGTGACCGGGTGCTCGGACTGATCGTCGCCGACATGCTCTACCGCAAGATGCCCAAGGCAAACGAGGGTGAGCTCAGCCGCGCGCTCAACACGCTCGTGCGCAAGGAAACCTGTGCCCACATCGCCCGCGAGTTGGATCTCGGCACCGAGCTCAACCTCGGCGAGAGCGAGGCCCGCACCGGCGGGGCGCAGAAGGAAGCGATCCTCGGCGATGTCGCCGAGGCGGTGATCGGCGCCGTCTATTGTGACGGCGGTTTGGGCAAGGCTTACGAGTTGGTGGAACGCCTCTTCGGCGACCAGCTGGGGCAGGCGGGCCACGAGCGCAGCGACGCCAAGACGACACTGCAGGAATGGGCGCAGAGCAAAGGCTTGGAGCCGCCCGCTTACGTCGAGGTCGAGCGCGTCGGCCCCGACCATGCGCCTGAGTTCACGATTGAAATCAACCTGCGCGGGCACGAACCGCTCCGCGCGACCGGACCGAGCAAGAAGCTCGCTGAACACAAGGCGGCCGAGCGCTTCCTCGTCCGGGAGAAAGTCTGGAAGGACTCGATTTGACTGAAGTGGCCGAGAGCTCGACACCCGAGCCGGAACATCCCCGCTGCGCCTTCGTCGCGCTGGTGGGGGCGCCTAACGCCGGCAAGTCGACGCTGCTCAATTCGCTGGTCGGCGCCAAGGTGTCGATCGTCACGCACAAGGCGCAGACCACGCGCGCAATGATCCGCGGGGTGGTCACTTCGGGGGACACCCAGCTGGTGTTCATCGATACGCCCGGCATCTTCGTGCCCAAGCGCCGGCTGGACCGGGCCATGGTCGATGCCGCCTGGACCGGGGCAGGGGATGCCGACCTCGTCGCCATGATCGTGGACGCCAGCAAGGGGATGACGGCCGAAGTTGAGTCGCTGGTTGAGGGGCTGACGCAGATCCGGCACGACAAGGTGCTGGTGCTCAACAAGGTCGATCTGGTCAAGCGCGAGAGCCTGCTGGCGCTTTCAGCGAGCCTCAACGAGCGCACTCGTTTCGAGACCACGTTCATGGTCTCCGCGATCAAGGGCGACGGTGTGCCCGATTTTCTGGATTGGTGCAGCAAGCGGGCGCCGCTCGGGCCCTGGCATTTCCCCGAGGATCAGCTCACCGACCTGACGCTCCAGCTCACCGCCGCCGAAGTCACGCGCGAGAAGCTGTTCCTGCGCATCCACGACGAGATCCCCTACAACACCACAGTCGAGAACGAGCGGTTCCAGGTCCAGAAAGACGGCTCCTATCGCATCGATCAGGTCGTCTACGTCACGCGCGACACGCACAAGAAGATCGTGCTCGGCGCCGGCGGGCAGACCATCAAGGCGATCGGTGCGGAGGCTCGCGCGGAGCTCCAGGAGATCTTTGAGGTGCCGGTCCACCTCTTTCTCTTCGTCAAGGTCCGGGAGAAGTGGGCCGACGATCCCGAGCGCTACCGCGAAATGGGCCTGGAGTTCCCGCACGGGAAGCGGTGAAGCCGGCGCTCACAGTCAGCCCGCAACGTCCCGATGTGCTAGAAGCAATCCATGCAGTGGACGGGTGAAGGTCTCATCATCGGCGTGCGGCGGCACGGGGAGAGCAGCGTCATCGCGGAGGTGATGGTGGAGGGCCGGGGGCGCCACCTTGGGCTCGTTCGCGGCGGCCGCTCGAGCAAGCTCGCGCCGACGCTGCAGGCGGGCAACTCGGTGCAGCTGACCTGGCGCGCCCGGCTCGAGGACCATCTCGGCACCTTCACCGTCGAGCTGTTGGAGCCTCGGGCGGCCGAGCTGATCGCCAGCCGGACGCGTCTCTACGCCTGCCAGCTGCTCTGCGATCATCTGCGCCTGCTGCCAGAGCGCGACCCGCACGATCGACTACTGGCGCTGGCGTTGCGTGCGCTGGACCACGATACGCCGGCAGCTCTCGGCGAGGCGCTCGCCCGGTTCGAGCTGACGCTGCTCGATGAGCTCGGCTTCGGTCTCGATCTCATGAGCTGCGCCGCGACTGGCGTGACCGCCGAGCTCACCCACGTCTCGCCGAAGTCGGGGAGGGCGGTGAGCCGGAGCGCCGCCGAGCCCTATCGGGACCGCCTCCTAGTGCTGCCGCCCTTCCTCAAGACCCGCGAGCCACCCCAGGGGGGGGATCTCGCCGCCGCCTTCACCCTGACCGGCCACTTTCTCGACGTGCACGTCTGGCAGCCACGTCTCGTCGATCCACCCGCGATACGTGACGCGCTGGTGGGTATACTCGCCGGATGATTCGGATTGCCAATGTCTGACGCCGACACGCTCCCGCCCTCCGATGGCGACAGCGTCATCGATCTCCGCAAGGCGCTGGAGACGCGCTACCTCGCCTATGCGCTCTCGACCATTACGCAGCGTGCGCTCCCTGACGCGCGCGACGGGCTGAAACCGGTCCACCGGCGCATCCTGCATGCCATGCGGCTGCTGCGGCTCGATCCCGGGCAGGGGTACAAGAAGTCGGCGCGAGTGGTCGGCGACGTCATCGGCAAGTTCCACCCGCACGGCGATCAGTCGATCTACGACGCGCTCGTGCGCATGGCGCAGGATTTTGCGCTGCGTTACCCGCTGGTCGACGGTCAGGGAAACTTCGGCAACATCGACGGCGATAGCGCCGCCGCCATGCGCTACACCGAGAGCCGCATGACAGCCGTTGCCGGCCGGCTCATGGAGGGCATGGCCGAGAATGCGGTCGACTTCCGCCCGACCTACGACGGCGAGGACGAGGAGCCTCTCGTGCTTCCGTCCAACTTCCCCAATCTGCTCGCCAACGGCTCGATCGGCATTGCCGTCGGCATGGCCACCTCGGTCCCGCCACACAACGTGGCGGAGCTTTGCGAGGCGGCGCTGATCCTGATCATGCGGCGGGACGCTACGCTCGAGGACATCCTGCACAAGGATCGCCCCGGTGAACCAGACGACGGGCTGATCCGCGGCCCAGATTTCCCCACGGGCGGCGTCCTGGTCGATAGCGCCGAGACGGTGCGCCAAGCCTATGCCACCGGCCGCGGTTCATTCCGCCTCCGCTCCAAGTGGCACAAGGAAGATAAGGGACGCGGCGTCTACCACGTCATCGTCACTGAAATCCCCTATGGCGTGCAGAAGGACAAGCTGGTCGAAAAGCTCGCCGAGCTCGTGCTGGCCAAGAAGCTGCCGCTGCTCAAGGACGTGCGTGACGAGAGCGCCGACGATATCCGTCTCGTGCTCGAACCGCGCGCCGGCACGGTGGACGCGAACGTCCTGATGGAGCAGGTCTTCCGGCTCTCCGATCTCGAGATCCGCTTCCCGCTCAACCTCAACGTGCTCGACCACGGCACCGTGCCGCGGGTGATGAGCCTCATCGAGGCACTCAAGGCCTGGCTCGAGCACCGCAAGGCTGTGCTCGTCCGCCGCACGCAGCACCGGCTCGACCAGATCGCCACCCGGCTGGAGGTGCTCGGCGGCTACCTCATCGCCTACCTCAACCTCGATGAGGTCATCCGCATCATCCGCGAGGCGGACGACGCCAAGGCTGAGCTGATTGCGCGGTTTTCCCTGACCGATGGCCAGGCCGAAGCGATCCTCAACATGCGCCTGCGCGCGCTGCGCAAGCTCGACGAGCTCGAGATCCGGACCGAGTTCAAGGCGCTGACGGAAGAGCAGTCACATCTGCAGGGCCTGCTCGCGTCGGAGCGGCGGCAGTGGGGCGAGATCACAAAGCAGGTTGCGGCTCTCAAGAAGGAGTTCGGCCCCGACACCAAGCTGGGCGCACGCCGCACCAGCATCGGCGTGGTGCCCGACACGGACGTCGACGAACTCGCGACCGCTTTCATCGAGCGTGAGCCGATCACGGTGATCCTGTCCGAGAAGGGGTGGATCCGGACGGTCAAGGGCCACGTCACCGAAGTCGATGACAAGAGCTTCAAGGCGGGTGACCGGCTCAAGCTGATGGTCCGCGGTGAAACCACCGACAAGCTGCTGGCGGTATCCACGGCCGGCAAGGTCTATACGCTCGCAGCCGACAAGCTGCCCGGAGGGCGCGGACAGGGCGAGCCCCTGCGGCTGATGATCGACATGGACGAGGGCAGCGACATCGTCGACCTCTTCGTCCACCGGCCCGGCACCAAGCGGGTTATTGCCTCGGCTGCGGGTAACGGCTTCCTCGTGACCGAGGACGAGCTCATTGCCAATACGCGCAAGGGTAAGCAGGTGCTCAATGTCGCTGCGCCCGATGAAGCCCGGTTGATCGTCCCTGCAGTGGGCGACCGGGTTGCGGTGATCGGGCAGAACCGCAAGCTGCTGGTATTCCCGATCAGCGAGCTGCCCGAAATGACCCGCGGCAAAGGCGTACGCCTGCAGCGCTATAAGGACGGCGGCATTTCCGACCTCAGGGTGTTCAACGCCTCCGATGGGCTGAGCTGGACCGACAGCTCCGGTCGCACGTTCGTCAAGTCGATGGCCGAGCTCACCGATTGGCTCGGCGACCGCGCCCAAGCCGGCCGCCAGGCGCCGAACGGTTTCCCCCGCAGTAACCGCTTCAGCGGCTAGTTCGCTAGGAGGTCCACCGAGAAGGTGAAGACCACCGGCAGGTGGTCGCTGCCGTCGTCGGCGGCGGAGCGCAGCTCGTGCACAGCGATGCCGCGCGTCATCACCTGGTCGAGGGGTAGGAACGGGATGGTGCGCAGCAGCCCCTCGTCGCCGCCGATGGCGAGCGGCCAGGTGATGAGGTTGCGCGTCTGCCGCTCAAGCCCGGTGCGGGAGACCAGTCCGCGGAGCGCGTAGGACCACGGCGTCGAGTTCATGTCACCCATGACGATCAGGGGACCGTTGATCTCGCCGATCGCGGCGACGAGTTCGGACATCTGCGCCTGCTGGCGGGCGGCGGGCAGGGGCCAGTCCAAGTGCGTTGTGAGCACCGAGAACGTGGTGCCGTCGCTCAGTGTGAAGGTGCCCACTAGCCGCGACGTGCGCTGCTGCGGGGTGGCCGTTTCACTGCAGGCGCCTTGCGCTTTTTCGACGAACGGGAGCTTGGAATAGAGTCCGACGTTCGCGCGCTTGCCGCCGATACAGAACGCGAAATAGGGGTACCGCTGCAGCAGGATGGGGTGGAGCGGACCACGCTGCTCGGGAAAATATTCCTGTAGCGCCAGGATGTCCGGATCTTCGGCGAAAATGTTCCGCGCCACCCGGGCCATGTCGTAGTTCAGGCCAAAGACGTTGTGGGTCATCACCTTCAGCACTGGGCGCCCGTCAGTCGGCGGGGCCGGGCGCGTGGCGAAACTTCCGATGAACTCAGGCAGGTAGGTTGCGGCCGACGCCGCAAACCCCAGCACGGCCAGCACCAGAACGAGCCTGCCCGCCCCCGCCCCGCGAAAGAACAGCACAGCCAGCAGCACTGCCACGATAGTAG
>JAEZBF010000035.1 GCA_023427545.1 Pseudomonadota bacterium | reverse complement strand
GTCGCGTTCGATCACATCGCCCGGCTCGCCGATGCGTTCAACCAGAAGCCCGACGACTTCGTCGCCTTCCCGGCGCCCGCCGGCCCGAAGGGCCGCGCCTTCATGCCGGTGCTCGCCGGTATCTCCGTTCCCAAGACTGCGCCCGACGTAGCCAAGTCGAAGGAGTTCGTGAAGTACATGATGCAGCCCGAACAGCAGGTGGGCACGCTCCTCGCGCTCAACTTCTTCCCGGTGACCGACGCCGCGCTGCCGACCGACCTGCCGAAGTCGGCGCAGGCCCTGGGCCCGGCGATCACGACAATGACCAGCGCGTCCGATGCTCTGCCGGCGCTGCTGCCGATCGGGCTGGGCGACAAGGGTGGGCAGTTCAACCAGGTCTACGTCGATACCTTCGAGCGTATCGTGCTCAATGGCGAAGACGTCCGCGCAGTCCTCGACTCGCAGGCCGACGCCCTGCGCCAGGTCATGGCCGACGCGAAGGCGCCCTGCTGGCTGCCGGATGCCGATTCCAACGGGCAGCCCTGCCCGGTCGAATAAGGGTTCCTCCCGCTGCCCGGGGCTTCGGCTCCGGGCGGCACCCTTCGCGTGAGGAATAGAGGGTCGGACACTACGCCGCCGGAGCGCAACGGACATGAACGCCAAGACGCTGCCCTACCTGCTGCTCCTGCCGGCCACGGTATTCTTGCTGGTGTTCTTCCTCTATCCGTTCGCGCAGGTGGCCGTGCAGGCCTTCACCGACGACGGAGCGTTCACGCTCTCGAACTTCCAGCGCATGACCGGGAACTTCCGGTTCTGGCCGACGGTGCGCAACACGCTGCTGCTCGCGGCGATCGTCGTGCCGCTGCAGCTCGTCATGGCGTTGGTGATGGCCAGCGTCGTCGCGAAGCTCAAGCGCTGGCGCGACACCATCCTTTACATCTTCACCATCCCGCTGGGGCTCTCCGATCTAGCTGCGGGCATCATCTGGCTCGCGATCTTCGAGCAGTCCGGGTTCCTCAACTCAATGCTGGTGGGGCTGCACCTCACCGACAAACCCATCCTCTTCCTGAGCTACCAAAACATCCCGATGGCGTTCGTCGCCGTGATTCTTGCCGAGCTCTGGCGCGCCACTGCAATCGTCATGGTGATCCTCGTCTCCGGAATGGGCCTCATCCCCAAGGAGTACTACGAGGCCGCCGAGGTGTTCGGCGCCGGGCCCTGGAAGCGCTTCCGCAAGGTCACGCTGCCGATGCTGCGGCCGAGCCTGCAGACGGCGCTTATCCTGCGCACGATTGCCGCGTTTGAGGTCTTTGCCGTCGTGGTGGCGCTGGGTGGCACGACCGTGCCCGTGCTGGTCGGGCAGGTATTTGACTGGCAGTTCAATCAGCAGGAGGCCGGCGTCGCCGCCGCGATGGCGCTGGTCATCCTCGTGATCTCGATCGCTGCCACGCTCGTCTTCCTGCGCGTCCTGCGCACGCCGGAGGGGGCAACGATATGACCGATGCCGTCGCCACAGCGACCGACGTTCCGCGCCCCGTCTCCGACGTAACCGCGGCAGGTCGGTTCCTGTTCGGGGCAGGCGTAGTGCTGCTGTGTGCCTGGGTGCTCGTGCCGATCTACCTGCTCGCCGTCAATGCGCTGTCGGCGCCGAACGAAGTCACCGCGTTCCCAAAGACCGGCATACCCTCCTTCAACCTTGAGTCGCTGCGGTTCTTCGCAGGATTCGCCGGTGTCGCGTCGGCACTGCTCAACTCCGTTATCGTCGCCTTGCTGACGATGATCCTCTCCATCGCGATCGGCGCGCCGGCCGGCTACGCGCTCTCCCGGTTCGTCTTTCCCGGCAAGAACGCGTTCCGCCTGCTGGTGCTGATGACGCGCGCCTTCCCCTTGCCGCTGCTCGCGCTGCCGATTGCGGTCATGTTCATCCGCATCGGCCTCGACGATACGCAGTTCGGCCTCGCCCTCGTACACACGACGCTGGCGATCCCATTTGCGGTGCTCATCACCTTTTCGATCTTTTCCGGTATCCCGATCGAACTCGAGGAGGCGGCCTGGACCCTCGGCTGCAATCGGTGGCAGGCGTTCCGGAAGGTCGTGCTGCCCCTGGTCCTGCCGGGGATCACCGCTTCGGCGATCTTTGCCTTCACGATCTCCTGGAACGAGGTCTTCGCCGCAGCGGTGCTGACGGTACAGAACCGCACCCTGCCGGCGTTCCTGCTCCAGAGCCTCAACACATCGCCACTCCACCTGCGCTTTGCGGGCGGGGCGGCGCTGGTCATCCCGGCGCTGATCTTCATCTTCGCCGTCCGCAAGTACATGTTCGCCATGTGGGGGATCGCCAACAGATGACCGACACCAGGGAGCGCGGCCATGGCTGAGATCCAGATCAAGGGGGTCAAGAAGAGCTTCGGTGCCTTCACGGCCCTCCACTCCATCGATCTCACCATTGCCGACCAGGAATTCATGGTACTCCTCGGCGCCTCCGGCTGCGGCAAGACCACCCTGCTCAGGATCATCGCTGGCTTGGAGACGCCGACCGCAGGTGAAGTCTGGATCGGTGACCGGCGCGTCGATCACCTGCCGCCGCGCGAGCGCGGCATTGCGATGGTTTTCCAGAACTACGCCGTGTTCCCGCACCTGACGGTGTTCGAGAACATCGCTTTCGGCTTGCGCATGAAGAAGCTGCCGCAGACCGAGATCGACAAGCGGGTGAACCGCACTGCCGAGCTCATGCATATCGAGCAGCTCCTCAAGCGCTATTCCGGCCAGCTCTCGGGCGGACAGCGCCAGCGCGTCGCCGTCGCGCGGGCGCTGGCGATGGAGCCCGACGTCATCCTCATGGACGAGCCGCTCTCCAATCTCGATGCCCTGCTGCGCCTCGAGATGCGGGCCGAACTCAAGGGCGTGCTGCAGAACAGCAAGACCACGACGATCTACGTCACGCACGACCAGGTCGAAGCGATGAGCCTTGCCGACCGCATTTCCGTGATGAACGGCGGGCGCATCGTGCAAGCGGCCTCACCGGTCGAGGTTTATCGGAACCCCGCCGCGCGCTTCGTCGGCAGCTTCATCGGCAACCCGCCGATGAACTTCCTCGCCGCCACTCCCGCCGGAACCGGCCGCTGGACGGTAGCCGGCGTCGCCCTCGATGGTCCCGCCGATCCGTCGCGCCAGCTCGAGTTCGCCATCCGGCCCGAAGACGTCGCTGTCGCCCCCGGCGGTTTCCTCGCGACGGTGCGGGTCGTCGAGCCGCTCGGCGCCCATACGCTCGTTACCACCGACGTTAACGGCACGCTGTTCCGTGCCGTGCTCGATTCCGAAATCAGGGTCGCACCCGGCGACGAGCTCAGCCTCGTCCCCAAGCCCGACCGCATCCGCTGGTTCGACCGCGAAACCTGTGCTGCAGCATGACCGCGCTCGCCTCACGCAGCGACATGGCGAACGCCGCGATCGCGGTGCTGCGTGACAATGATCGCGGCAGCTACACTGTGCCGACCAAGGGCCTCTACCCCTTCCAGTGGAACTGGGATTCCTGCTTCACCGCACTCGGCCAGTCGCACTACGATCCGTCACGCGCCTGGACCGAGATCGAGACGCTGTTCGCCCATCAGTGGGACGACGGCATGGTGCCACATATCGTGTTCCATGAGCCGGCGCCCACCTACTTCCCCGGCCCGGACGTTTGGGGCACTGGCCGGGCGACCCCGACCTCGGGCATCACCCAGCTGCCGATCGCCGGTTTTGCGGTGGCGGAGCTCTACCGCCGTACCGGCGATCACGGACGCGCCACCGCCCTGGTCGAGCGGCTGGACCGCTGGCACGACTGGTTCTACCGCACCCGTGATCCCGGCGGCGAAGGGCTCGTCGCGATCATCCATCCCTGGGAGAGCCGCGACAACACCGTGGATTGGGACGAGCCCTTTGAGCGGGTGCCGACCGAAGGCGTGATGGCGTACGAGCGCAACGACCTCAAGCACGCCGACCCCGCGACGCGTCCCACCAAGGCGCACTACGACCGCTATCTCTGGCTGGTGCAGCACTTCCGCGGGCTGGGATGGGACTCGACCAAGACCCACGATGCGTCCCCGTTCCAGGTGGTCGACCCCGGCTTCAACGCAATCCTGATCCGGTCTTGCCTTGAGAGCGCAGAGCTTGCCGAGACGCTGGGGGAGTCCCAGATCGCCGCCCGCAACCGGGCCTATGCGGAAAAAGCGTTGCCCGCGCTCGAGCGGCTGTGGAGCGACGCTCACGGCCAGTACATGCCCTTCGACAGCACTGCCCGCACGCTGCTCGACAGCCCATCGATCGGCGGCCTGATCCCCGTCTTTGCTCCAATCCCCGCCGGTCGCGTGCAGGCCTTGGTCGAGACCCTTGAGACGATCGCCACCCGCGTCCGTTATCTCGTGCCCAGTCATGATCCGCGCGACCGCCGGTTCGATCTTCGCCGCTACTGGCGGGGGCCGGTCTGGCACGTTTGCAACTACCTGATCTCCAACGGCCTGCGCCGCGCCGGCCAGAGCGCGCTCGCCGACCGCATTGCCAAGGACAGCCTCGAGCTGATCGAACGGAGCGGTTTCTCAGAGTATTACGATCCCAGCGACGGCGCCCCGCTCGGCGGCGGCAGCTTTTCGTGGACAGCGGCGATGGTGCTCGAATTTCTGGAGCCCGCGGCGTGATCACCTTTGCCGAGCGCTGGCGGGGCCGCGCGAAGTCGCTCGCGGCCTTCGGCGATTCCATCACGCAGGCGCTGCACATCGAGCCGCCGGAGCAGCGCTGGGCCAATCGACTAGCGGCACTGCTCGGCATCGAGACCCTGTTCAACCGCGGCCTCAGCGGCACGGTGATGCAAGCCTCGCCGGCGGCCGGAGGGGCTCCGCGCGCCGAGAACGGCCGCAGCCGCTATCAGCGCGATCTACTTGGCGATCGGCGCGCCGACCTCATTGCCATCCTCTACGGCTCGAACGACGCCCGCTACACGGCCTCGCTCGAAACCTTCC
>JAEZBF010000001.1 GCA_023427545.1 Pseudomonadota bacterium | reverse complement strand
CGCTGGGCGAACGACTTGGTGGCGACCGGCGAGATCGAGCTCATGTCGATCACCAGCTTGCCGGAACGAAGACCCGCGGCAACGCCGTTCTCGCCGAACAGCACGGTCTCGACGTCAGGCGTATCGGGCAGCATCAGGATGACGATCTCGCATGCGCTCGCCACGTCGCGTGCCGAGGCAGCGGCGCGACCGCCGCGATCCACCAGCTCCTGAGAGGCGGGCTTGACCCTGTGCAGGTGAACAGTATGGCCGGCTCCGATGAGGTGCCCAGCCATCGGCCGTCCCATGACGCCAAGACCGATGAAACCGATATTCACGCGTTCGTCCTCCTAAAGATAGGTCTGCATCCAGCTCAGTCCCGCCGACGTGGTGGTCAGCGGCTTGTATTCGCATCCAACCCAGCCGTCATAGCCGAGGCGGTCCAGAGCGGCGAGAACAAAGGGGTAGTTGATCTCACCCGTGCCGGGTTCGTTCCGTCCCGGGTTGTCGGCGATCTGGACGTGGCCGATGCGCTCGCGCAGGCGCTCGAACCTGCGCACGAGATCCCCCTGCATGATCTGCACGTGGTAAAAATCGTACTGGATGTAGAGGTTCTCGACGCCCGCTGCTGCGAACAGCCGCTCGGCGTGATCGGTGGTCGAGACGAAAAAGCCTGGAATGTCCCGCAGGTTGATCGGCTCGAGCAGGAGCTTGATGCCCGCGTCTGCGAGCCGGGGCGCAGCGTACTGCAGGTTGGCGACCAGGGTCGCCTCGAGGCGCTCCGCCGGCACGGCTGCCGGCGCGATGCCGGCGAGGCAGTTGATCTTGGTGCAGCGCAGGGTTTTGCCGTAGCGGATCGCCGTGTCGATGCCGCGCTGGAACTCCTCTACACGGTTCGGCAGGCAGCCGATGCCACGCTCCCCGCCCGCCCAATCGCCAGCCGGCAGGTTAAACAGCGCCTGCTCCAGCCCATGCTCCTGCAGCAGCGCCGCTATGGTCTCGGGCGGATGCTCGTAGGGCGAGACGTATTCGACGGCCCTGAAACCATCACGGGCGGCGGCGGCGAAGCGCTCGAGGAAGGGCAGTTCCTGATAAAGGAAGGAGAGGTTCGCGGAGAACTTGGGCAAGCGCGTTATCCTTGGGCCAGTTGACGCGGGGTGGAGACGGTCGCAAGCGGTCGTGCGCTCCGCAAGCGGGTATAGGGCTCCCGACGCGCGATGCAACGCCTGCGGTGCAGCTCTGCGACTATCTTCCTATCGCGCTGCGCCGGCTCAGCGGCCGGTCTTGCGCCGCCATTCGGAAAAGAGCTCCCTGTTGGCGTCCTTGGTCGCGGGATAAAGCCCAATGATGGTGGCTCCATCCCTCACCTGCTCGAGCACGAAGTCCTCGAACACGGTCATCTCCGCTGCTTCGCCGGCAACCTCGTCGACGATGTCGCGCGGGATCACCATTACGCCCTCCTGGTCGCCGACCAGGATGTCGCCGGGCCACACCGCGACGTCGCCGCAGCCGATCGGCACGTCGATATCGAGCGCCTGGTGCAGGGTCAGGTTGGTCGGCGCCGAAGGCCGCTGATGATAGGCATGGATCGCCATGTCGGCGATTTCCGGGCTGTCGCGAAAGCCGCCGTCGGTGACGATGCCGACAACGCCGCGAACCATCAGACGGGTAACGAGGATGGACCCGGCCGAGGCCGCGCGCGCGTCCTTGCGGCTGTCGATCACCATCACGGATCCCGGCGGCGCTGTCTCGACCGCCTTGCGCTGCGGGTGCTCCGGATTCTGGAACACGGTGACGGGATTGAGGTCCTCCCGTGCCGGGATGTAGCGCAGCGTGAACGCCGGGCCGACCATGTTTTCCGACTTGCGGCCGAGCGGATGGACGTCCTGGATGAACTGGTTGCGCAGGCCTCGCTTGAACAGCAGCGTCGCGAGCGTGGCCGTGCTCACATGCTTGAGCTTGTCCCGGGTCTCGGGACGGAACGGAGTGGCGGCCATTTGGGGTCTCCGTGTCAGTAGATCTCGGGCTCGGGCACGCGGGCGCCGAAGCCGGTTTCAAGGAAGTCGAAGTCGCAGCCTTTGTCCGCCTGCGTCACGTGGTTGATGAACATCCAGCCATAGCCCCGCTCGTAGCGCGGTGCGGGAGCACGCCACGCCGCGCGCCGAGCCTCGAGCTCCGCCGCGTCGACCAGCATGTCGATCCGCCGGTTGGGTACGTCGACCCGGATGGTGTCGCCGGTTTTGACCAGCGCCAGCGGGCCGCCGACATGGGCCTCGGGCGAGCAGTGGAGGATGCACGCGCCGTAGCTGGTGCCGCTCATCCGCGCATCGGAGAGGCGCAGCATGTCGCGAACGCCCGCCTTCAGCAGCTTCCTGGGGATCGGCAGCATACCCCATTCGGGCATCCCCGGCCCGCCCTGCGGTCCGGCGTTGCGCAGGATCAGCACGTGATCGGCCGTGACCTCGAGATCGTCGTCGTCGATCCGCGCCTTCATGTCCGGATAGCTGTCGAAGACCAGCGCCGGCCCTTCGTGGACCAGCAGCCGCGGCGCACAGGCCGATGGCTTGATGACGCAGCCGTCTGGCGCGATATTGCCGCGCAGCACCGCCAGCGCGCCCTCGTGGTAGATCGGGTTGTCGAGCGGCCGGATGACGTCGTCGTTGAACACCTTCGCGCCGTCCAGCGTCTCGCCCAGCGGCTTGCCCGAAACCGTCGGCGCATCGAGCCTGAGCTTGTCGCGCAGCCGGTTCATCAGCCCCCGCAGGCCGCCCGCGAAGTAGAAGTCTTCCATCAGGTAGGTCTTGCCCGAGGGCCGGATGTTGGCAAGGACCGGCGTCGTCCGACTCGCCGCGTCGAGATCGTCGAGCGTCAGGTCCACGCCTGCCCGCCGCGCCATCGCCAGCAGGTGGATCACCGCGTTAGTCGAGCAACCGCTCGCCATCGCCACGACGACGGCGTTGTCAAAGGCCGCGCGAGTGAGGATCTTGTCCGGCGTCAGTCCCTCGCGCACGATCTCGACCGCGCGCCGGCCAACCTGCGTCGCCATCCGCTGGTGGTTGGTGTCCGCCGCGGGGATGGAGCTTGCGCCCGGCAGGGTCAACCCGAGCGCCTCGGCGATTGCGGTCATGGTGCTGGCGGTGCCGAAGGTCATGCAGTGGCCGTAGGAGCGCGCGATACCCTGCTCGACCTCCTTCCACTCGCCCCGCCCGATCGTCCCTGCCCGGAGCTCGTCCCAGTACTTCCACGAGTCCGAGCCCGAGCCCAGCGGCTCCCCACGATAGTTGCCGCGCAGCATCGGGCCGGCGGGGAGATAGATGAACGGATAGCCGGCGCTGGTCGCACCGAGCACCAGGCCGGGGGTGGTCTTGTCGCACCCGCCCATCAGCACCGCGCCGTCGATCGGGTGGGCGCGCAGCATCTCCTCAGTCTCCATCGCGAGCATGTTGCGATAGAGCATCGAGGTCGGCTTGAGCTGGCTCTCGGAGAGCGAAAGGCCGGGCAACTCGACGGGGAAGCCGCCAGCCTGCAGCACACCCCGCTTGACGTGCTCGACACGGTCTTTGAAATGCCCGTGGCAGGGATTGGTGTCGGACCACGTGTTGACGATGCCGATCACCGGCTTCCCAATGAAATCCGCCTCGTCGTAGCCCATCTGCAGCATACGCGAGCGATGCCCCATCGCGCGCAGGTCGTCTGGCTCGAACCACCGTCCGCTGCGGAATTCGTGATCGCGGTCGGACGTCATGATCGTCTCCTAGTATATGGATAGGCCCTCGAGGGTCGGCTCAGCGCCAGCCGAGCGCCGGCGCGACGTGGGTCAGGATAGCTTCGATGATGTGGGCGTTGTAGTCGGCCCCGAGCTGGTTTGGTACGGTCAGCAGCAGGGTGTCCGCCTCCATGATCGCAGTGTCTTCCTTGAGCTGCTCGACCAGCCTGTCGGGCTCGTCGGCATAGCTGCGGCCGAACACCGCCCGCTTCTTGGGCTCGATGTAGCCGAACTGGTCCTGGCTCCTGTCACCGCCGAAATAGGCGTGGTCGCGTTCATCCATCAGCGCGAAGATCGAGCGGCTGACCGACACCCGCGGGGTGCCAGTGTGCCCGGCCGCTGCCCAGGCCGCACGGAAGGCGCGGATCTGTTCGGCCTGCTGCACGTGAAACGGCTTGCCCGTCTCGTCCATCACCAGCGTCGAGCTCTGCAGGTTCATCCCCATCTTGCCGGTCCACTCGGCCGTCGGCGTCGTCGCAGCGCCCCACCAGATGCGCTCGCGCAGCCCAGGCGAATGCGGCTCGAGACGCAGCAGCCCGGGCGGATTGGGGAACATCGGCCGCGGATTGGGCTGGGCGAAGCCCTGCCCCCGCAGCAGCTCGAGGAAGACCTCGGCATGGTGCCGCGCCATGTCGGCGTCGGTCTCGCCTTCGGCAGGCGCGTAGCCGAAGTGGCGCCACCCCTCGATCACCTGCTCAGGCGAACCACGGCTGATCCCGAGCTGCAGCCGGCCGCCCGAAATGAGGTCGGCAGCGCCGGCATCCTCCGCCATGTAGAAGGGATTTTCGTAGCGCATGTCGATGACGGCGGTGCCAATCTCGATCCGCTTTGTCCGCGCCCCCACCGCCGACAACAGCGGGAACGGCGAGGCAAGCTGCCGGGCGAAGTGGTGCACACGGAAGTAGGCTCCGTCCGCGCCCAGCTCCTCGGCCGCCACCGCGAGCTCGATGGATTGCAGCAGCGCATCGGCAGCCGACCGTACCTGAGATTGCGGCGAGGGCGTCCAGTGTCCGAATGAGAGAAAGCCAATCTTCTTCATATCGTTAGTGCCTCACCGCCGACCCAGAGCCGCCCCGTTCTCCGCATCGAAGAGGTAGAGGTTCGCGCGGGCCGCCGTCGCCGTGACGGTAGCGCCCACTCCGGGTGGCGTGCGCCCGAAGGCCGTCGCCAAGACCTCGGCCTCACCGATCCGCAGGTGGACTAGGGTCTCGGCGCCGGTCGGCTCAACCGCATCCACCTCACCTGAGAGCGTCAGCCCACTCGCCCCGCCGTCGTTTCCGACGATCAGGTCATGCGGGCGCACGCCGACGAGCATCTTGGCCGATGTCCGGTTCCCTGCCTGCACCGGGCTTGTCGCCCCCTCGACCTTGAGCCCGTCCTCCTGGGCAACCGCGGGGAGCAGGTTCATCGACGGGCTGCCGATGAATTTGGCGGTGAACACGTCCGCCGGCGCTTCGTAGAGCTCGGTCGGGGTGCCGACCTGCAGGATCAGGCCGTCGCGCATCACCACGATGCGGTCGGCCATGGTCATCGCCTCGATCTGATCGTGCGTGACGTAGACGGTGGTCGACCCCAGCCGCCGGTGCAGGCGCTTGATCTCGATCCGCATCTGCGCCCGCAGCTGGGCATCGAGATTGCTGAGCGGT
>JAEZBF010000302.1 GCA_023427545.1 Pseudomonadota bacterium | reverse complement strand
CATACTACCGCGCCTGCGATATCTTCGTCTTCCCGACCCACGAGGAGGGCGGACCCCAGGTCACGATCGAGGCCGGGGGTTGTGGCATGCCGATCATCACGACACCAATGGGCGCTGCCCGGCTGGTCCGGCATGGTGAAACCGGCCTGGTGGTTCGGGCCGGGCAGCGCGAGGCGCTCGCCGCCGCGATCGAACGCTTGGGAAAAGACGCGGAGCTGCGGATGAAGCTCGGCCGGAAGGCCGCCGAGGAAGCGAAGGCGCTGACCTACGATCGCCTCGGCGCCCAACGGGCGCTCGCATTCCTCGAGCGGCTCGAAGCTCATCGCCGGCGGTCTGATCCGCGAGCCGGCATGAAAGCCGGGGACCACGAGGGCCCCCGGCTGACTAGTCAACGGAGCGGCGTCGCTCAGGCCTAGAGCACGAAGTCCGAACCGGTGAGATTGACGATCCCGGTGAGCTGGATTTCGAAGTCGTGTACCCCGTCGCCGTTCACATCGCCCTGGATGATCGTCTGGTTGTGAGCCGCGTCTGTGCGCCACGCCAGTTCGCCCGCAGTGTGGGTGAACGAGGCATCGTTCCCGGCAATGAACTTGAACGCCTGGTTGCCGCTGGCAGCCGCATTGGCGTCGATCGCCGACAGGTCGATCTTGTCGAGGCCCCTGGTGAAATCGGTGATGATGTCGCGGGTAGGGGGAGAGCTGCCGCTGTCGGTCGCCGACTTGAAGACGAAGAAGTCCGCTCCGGCGCCGCCGGTCATCGTGTCCCGACCGGCACCTCCAATGATGGTGTCGTTGCCCGCTCCACCGTTGATGACGTCGTTCCCGGCCTTGCCGTCGATGAGGTTGTTCCCCGCATCGCCGTTGAGCCGATCCCCTCTGGTGGTCCCAAGGATCGAACCCGTTGTGGGCGTCGGGTCGGGCGTCGGGTCGGGCGTTGGGGTCGGGTCCGGCGGAGGGGTTGTCGGTGGCGGCGTGGTCGGCGTCGTCGCATCGCCCACCCCAACGAAGTCGCTCGCCTTCAGCGTCTTGATCCCGCTGAGCTGGATCTCGAAGTCGTGGACACCGTCGCCGTTGACGTCACCCTGGATGATGGTGACGTTCCTGGCCGTGTCCGTTTCCCAGGCCAGTTCGCCGGGCTTGCCGGTGAAGCTCTGATGGTCGGCGGGCAGGAAGACGAAATTCTGCAACCCGGCGACTTTGCTGTTGGCGTCGATCGCGGAAAGATCGATCTTGTCAGTCCCCGGCGTGAAGTCCGTGATGATGTCCCGGGTCGAAGCGGTGCTGCCCATATCCGCCAGCGATTTGAACAGGAAGACGTCGCTTCCCGTGCCGCCGGTCATCGTATCGCGACCAGCACCCCCGATCAGGATGTCGTTCCCGGCCCCGCCGATGAGGGTATCGTTCCCCGCGCCGCCGTCTATGCGATCGTTCCCGCCGAGGCCGTCGATGGTGTTGTTCTGGCTGTTGCCGGACAGGGTGTCATCGCCACTGGTGGCGGTGTTGTTGTCCGTCGGCGGCGGGGGAGGCGGCGTATCCGGAACGTCTGGGGTGCCAGAGTCGCCCGAGGGCACGTCGCCGTTCCCTAGCTGGGCGAGCAGCGTATATCCGTCGTTGACGTTCCCGGAAGCCGTGACGCCGGCCTGCTCGAATATCGTGTAGCCGTACGTGCCTTTTCCCAGGTGGTTGTTGGTAATCTGGATGTCGGTCACAGAACCGCGCACGTTTACCCCGGTGGCGTAGATCGTGTAGTCGCCGCCCACCAGCAGGTTGTTGTCGACGACGATGTCGGAGATGTCGCCCCAGTAGCCGTCGATCATGATCGCCGACGTCTGGCCCTTGTCGTTGATGATCGTGTTGTGCAGCACTTTGACGTGGGAGAACCCGCCGTCCATCTGGATGCCGTCGTAATGACCGCCGTCCTTGCGGTAGAGGTCGTGGATATAGTTGTCCTGGATGAGCGTGTTGTCGCCCTGGACATTGATGCCGTCCGCCACGTGATGGATGTTGTTCCCGATGAACGTGCCCTGGCCGCCGATGCCGGCGCCCGCGACACCCTCACCGTCGATCTCGCAGTTCTTGATGACGGTGCCGGTGATCCCCTGTCCGATGTTGATGACGCTGTAGTCACTGGACGAGATATTGCAGTTCTGGATCGTGACGTTGTTGGCCCGGATGATCACCGGTCCATTGATGTCGAGACCGGAAATCACTGTGCCGGCCTTGGTGATGGTTAAGCCGCCTGAGGGCGTGAGAATCACGCCGTCGGGATAACCGGTGTTCGTAGA
Source organism: Pseudomonadota bacterium (assembly GCA_023427545.1). Lineage (GTDB taxonomy): Bacteria > Pseudomonadota > Alphaproteobacteria > Rhizobiales > Devosiaceae > JAEZBF01. The sequence goes on along the minus strand of JAEZBF010000302.1, from coordinate 17,361 downwards.
ATCTGGCCAAAAAGCCATGTTGAGTGCCTCTTATAAGTTCTCACGGACGCCTCGCAGACTCGTGAGCATTGAGGCGGCCGAGCGGCCCTTTCTGGACAGCAGGCTATATTCGAGCCGCAATTTCGGCCAGTTTCCCGCCCCCTGATGTGACCTCGCGGGAAAGTTCCGCTCCCTACAGATCGTTAGCGGCTGATGCCGCAGTAGCTCGTTTGGTCGACTGGCAATTAAAAAACGCACTTCTGCGTGGAAAGCTGAACTTTGTTGCCGTTCTGCAACAAAGCTCCTCGGAGCTCCTTCGCAACGATCGCTAAGAACGCTGTTCAATCCTCGTGTGCTTCCCCACGAGTCGGCGCTGCACGTACCGCGCAAATCCTGCGAGCGAGTACGGAAAGTGTCGTGCGAAGAGGCCCGCGCAACGCAAGCTCCGGCGGAGCTCGCCGTGAAGCAGCGCCCGCGCCGCTTCCGCTGGCAGGTACTGCCCAAACACTGTCGCCCAGTGTTTCCGTGCCTTACCGAACATGGCGTGGTTCCCGCGGGTGCCGGCAACCTGCCCCTCGACCGCATCAAGTATTTCGAGCATGCCGAGGAAACTCAGGGTAGGGGACCGCGTAGCCTGCCCCGGATGGGAGCGGTAGTCGGAGATTTCCCGCCCGTGACAGGTGATCGGCCCCAACTGCACGAGCCGCAGATAGAGCTCCCAGTCCTCCCCGTGGTGGAAACGCGGATTGAAGCCGCCGGCCTGCTCGAGGGATGAACGGCGGAACATGCACTGCGAGGGTCCCGGCGTGACGCCGGCGAGCACCTCCCAAAAGCCGAAGCGCGCGCGCGGCTGGGGGTTCCTCCCGATGGCATGGCCATCCCTGTCTATGATGGCATTGGCCCCGAAGGTCATGGTGATCGAAGGGTCGGTTTCGAGCTCGGCTAGTCCTGCCGTCAACGCGTCTGGATGCAGCCGGTCATCGGCATCGAGGAACACCACATAGGGCGCCGTGGTCGCCTTCAATCCGGCGTTGCGCGCGGACGAAACGCCTGCGTTCTGCTGCTCAAGCACCTTGGCATCGGCACCACGGATCACGGCGAGACTGTCGTCGGTCGAGCCGTCGTCCACGACGAGGAGTTCGAAGCTCTGGCATGTCTGCGCCCGCACGCTTGCGATCGCCTCGCGGATGAAGTTGCGCCCGTTGTAGCAGGGGATGACCACCGCAACCTTTGGGGCACCGCCCGGCCTTAGGCGTGGGTCAATGGCTTTCAAGGCCGGAGTCCTGTTCGGTCTCCAGCCGGTCTTCGGCCATGCGTAAGCTGAGCCGCGCCGGAGGTGCCGGGACCGGACTCCAGGAACCACGCCCCACTCGCCGCGAGGAAGACGAAGGCCGAGTAGAGCTCGGCCCAGAAGTCTACTGTCCAACCGGCGACGAACAGGCCGCCCATCATGATTAGGTAGCCGGTGCGATACGTGGCTTGCCTTGCGTCGAGGTTCTTCTTCAAAGCCACGGCAATGAAGATCCCCAGCCAGGCGATGGTGAACAGCGTCACTGCCGGGATGCCGTGGCGAACCGCCGGGATGATCCAGAACATGTCGATGCTGGAGGTTTGCCAGTCCGGCCGGACCCAATCCCCAAAGCCGACGCCGAACCAGGGATGCGCCATCACCGACGCCGTGCCGAACTCCCAGATGAACAATCGTTGCCAGGCAGAGCCCTTGTCGAAGGCGAAGAAGTTGATGAACTGAACGATTGGGGGCTGCCGGGAGAAGAGGCTGAGGAAGAGGTAGTTCGTGGCGACAATCGCCCAGAACAGTTGCCAGCGGAAAACCAGTCCCTTCAGCACGACGTTCCAACCAATCAGTACCGCTTGCGCCGAGAGTGCCGACATTGGCCCGGTTGACAGCGACAGCATGGCGGCCCCCGCGACGGTCAGGGTTCTTGCTACGTTGCTGAAGGATGCGCGGGCTTCGCCGACAACGCAGAACGCCATCGCCACTGCCGTGCTGCAGAACACGCCGAAAAGAATGGGGTGCTCAAACACGCCCTGCGCTCGCTTGAGGCCCCACCTGATCTCGGGGCCGTGCGGTGCGTAGGTTGGCATGACCTTGGAGAAGAGGCTGATCAACACCGGGTTCATCGTCACCGCTTCGACTGCGGCGAACGGCAGCAGCAGCACCACGATCCAGACGAGAAGCCGCGCCATCCGGAAGAAGTCGTCCGCAGTCCGCAGGTAGCAGCGGGCTAGAAAGTAAGAGCCGGCCGTTTCCACGAAGAGCATGCCGGAGGATTCTACCGCGTAGCCGATACCGTGGATCTGCACCGTTGCTATCGTGCACCAGCCGCAGAACAGCAGGATGGCGAAGTCGGGTATTCTGAGCTTCCCGGCCTCTCCCCGCACCCAGCGCAGGATGCATGGCACGACCATGACGAGCAGGACTGTCCGGGAGATCGAGAGATGCAGCGATCCGATGTAGATCTGCCACGGGATCACCAGCGCGAACATGTAGACGGTCACCGGCAGCGCCAGCTTCCCCCTGGTGGCTTCGGTTAAAGTCACCTCTCGGGCAACAGCCGTCTCTGGTTGCCGCAGCAATGGTCGCGATAGCGGCTGGCGATCTGCGAGGAAGCCGCGGGCCGCGGTCCCGGCGATCGTACTCACGTGCCTGCCTCCGATGGCACCAGGCCGCTGCTCCCGGCTAAAGCGGCCGCGCTATTCGATGTAGAGATCCGCACCTTGTTCCGGATCAGGGCGTCCAACGCGCCAGCGCGGATACCGATGATGTGCCGTGCCGGCCAGGGACGATGTCCAAGGACGGAATCTTGGTCGAACCTCGTGACTTCGTAGAGCTGGCGCCGTCTTGGATGGTAGTAGAAGAAGCGGTAGCCGCGGTCGGCGATATCCTTGTAGATCGGCAGCGACGCCAGCCCGAGCAGGGTGATCAGGATATCGATCTTCCCCGCGGCTAGTGAGGGCAGGGCGCCGCGCAGGACGGCCGGCTCGAACCCCGCGACGTTCACCTTGAGGACATTCACATGCTCGAGGCGCAGGGCTTCCAGCGTTGCCTCGAGGGTTTCGACCGGGATCAGCTCACCGCGGCACGGCCCGCTTTCTCTGTCGGAGATCACGAGCTGGCTCATCCACGTCTTGGCAGCGGTTTCAAAAAGCATTGTCCCGCGCTCGTCCGAGAGCGCCGCCCGGTGAACGTGGACCCGCTCGCCGACCCGGTTCCGCGCAATGTTGCGGCGGAGCGTCGTTACGTTGCTGGAGCTCGGCTCGAACGCGTGCACCGTCGCGTCCGGCAGGTGCATGGCCGCGAACATCGAGAACTGGCCGATCGCAGCGCCGATATCGAGGACCTGCCAGTTCGATGCCGCGACCACGCGCAGGAAATCGAACTCGGGATCGATAAGGTCGCCGAAAACGAGAAGCACCGGCGGCATCTGGCTTGGGAAGTCGAACTCGAGGACGGGCCCGGAGCGCAGGTGAACTTCGGCCGAGTTAGGGCGCGTGATCATCACTCGGGCGTAACGCAGCAGCCCGCGCGCCGTGTTGAGCGGCCCCGCGACCCTAAGTCCCCACTCCAGCTTGTCGACAGCCCCTCGAAGAGTCATCCCGCTCGCTTCTCCGCCCGGAGATTACGAAGATCGGCCGCGCCTGCCCCTTTGCTATTTCGATTGACCCTTGGCGCCAGCGATCCAGCTAGCGGCCGGCATCCGACCCCCGCGTCCGGCGCTACTCAGGGGCGTAGCCGTCGCACGTCGCGTGCACCCGCCAACCCTCTCATGCTTTTGAGCTATCGGGGCGCAATTGCACGTCCCGAGACCAGAATGTGAGAGTTGTCAGCGAGGAAACCCGCCGCAGCTGGAGAGCAGGATATTCACGGGCGCCTGGGCGAACGGACCTACGAGCAGATCCTGAGATCGACGTCGGTGATGGGCGCATCATCGATCGTCACAATTGTTCTTTCGATTCTCAGGATGAAGCTCTTGGCCGTCCTGCTCGGGCCCGCCGGTATCGGTCTCTTCGGCCTCTACAACCTCGTCGCCGACCTTGCTGCCAGCATAGCCGGGATGGGTGTACAGGCGAGCGGGGTCCGTCAGGTCGCCGCGGCGGTCGCGAGCGGCGATGAGGCTAAGAGCGCACGTACGATCACCGTGCTGAAATGGGTCTCACTTGCGCTCGCGATCATCGGCGGAGGGCTGGTCGCCGCCGCGGCAGTGCCCATTGCCAACCTAACCTTTGGAACCAGTGTCGAAGCGCCCGCGATCGTCCTCGTGGGCGTCGCCGTAACGCTTCGCCTCGCCGCTGCCGCGCCGACCGCCCTGATCCAGGGGTCGCGAAGGATCGCGGACCTGGCGTGGATGGCCGTCCTTGGTGCGGTGTTGAATACCGCGACGGCGGTGCCGCTCGTCTACTTCCTCGGCCGGGACGGCATCGTCCCGTCGCTGATTGCAGTGGCCCTGACCTCCCTGCTGGCGGCGCTCTGGTACAGCCGGAAGATCGCCACCCCACGCGTGCGCCTCACCGGACGGGAATGGCTGGATGCGGGCGGTCAGCTCTTCCGGCTCGGGTTTGCCTTCATGATGAGCGCCCTGCTGACCTTCGGCTCAGCCTACCTGATCCGGATTTTCATCCTGCAGCTATCGAGCGTCGAGGCTGCCGGCTTCTACCAGGCCGCGTGGGCAATCGGTGGCCTCTATGCCGGCTTTATCCTCCAGGCGATGGGCACCGACTTTTATCCGCGCCTGACCGGGGTGGCGCACGACAACTCCGAGTGCAACCGGCTCGTCAACGAGCAGGCCCAGGTCAGCATCTTGCTCGCTGGTCCGGGGGTGGTCGCGACTATGACGCTCGCGCCGCTCGTGATGACCCTCTTCTACTCGGCCGAATTCGCCGAAGCCGTACCCCTTCTGCGCTGGATTTGCCTTGGCATGCTGCTTCGGATCGTGGCTTGGCCCATGGGCTTCATCGTGCTCGCCAAGAGTGCCCAGTGGACGTTCTTCTGGACCGAGATCGCGGCTGCCGTGGTTCAGGTCGGTCTCGCCTGGGTGCTGCTCAGAACCGTCGGGGTCGTTGGAGCTGGCATCGCCTTCTTCGGTCTTTATGTCTGGCACGGCCTGATCATCTACGTGCTGGTCCGCCGGCTCAGCGGCTTTCGTTGGTCGCAGGAGAATCTCAAGGCGGCGCTGGTGTTCCTCGCCACGACGGGCGTGGCCTTCCCGGCGGTCAGCCTGCTGCCATTCTGGCCGGCAACGATCATCGGAGCGGCCGCGACATGCGCGGCGGGTCTCTACTCGATTGTCCAGCTTGCCCCGTTACTCCCCGAGCAATGGGTCCCCTTGCATCTGCGCCGGTGGCTCATCCGCTCACCGGCGTCCGGAACGATGCAGGGCTAGGACAGCGCCACCAGCTCCGGGAAGTCGGCGAGCGCGTCCTCAAGCGTGGTGACGACACGTGCGACGTCCTCGTGTGACATCTGAACGAAGAGCGGCAGCATGATCGCGCGCTCCTGCGCCCTTTCGGAGCGATGCAGCCGACCCGCCACCCGGTAGCAGCCCTGGGCGGAGTACGCGGGCTCGAGGTGCGCGTTCATGACGCCCCGCCGCGTCGAGATGCCGTGGTCGAGCATGAACTGCATGACCTCGATCTGGTCGGCGCCTTTGGGAAGCATCACCGCGTAGCTTTGCCAGTTGCTCCGGGCCCACTCCGGCTCGGCAGGTCCGCGAAGACCACGGGCGCCCAGCAGATACGAATAGGTGCGGGCGAGCTCGCGGCGCTTGGCGATGATCTCGGGCAGGCGTTTCAGCTGTTCGCGGCCAACCGCCGCCTGGAGGTCGGTCATACGGTAGTTGTACCCAAGCTCGTCGTAGCTCTCGAAGATGACCTGCGCCGAGGCATGCCGTACCGTGTCGGGCACGTTCATGCCGTGCTGCCGCCAGAGCCGGAACTTCCGGTCGTACTCCGGATTGGCCGTCGTCAGCATGCCACCGTCGCCGGTCGTTACGACCTTGCGTGGGTGGAACGAGAAGCAGGCGATGTCGGCGTGAGGTTTTCCGACCTTCTCCCACTTCCCGTCCCAGCGGATCTCGCTGCCGATCGCGCAAGCGGCGTCCTCGACAACGGGCACGCCGTGCTGGCGCGCAATTTTCATGATCGCCGCAAGATCGCAGGGCATCCCCAGCTGGTGAACGCAGAGGATAGCCCTGCTGCGCGGCGTGATCGCCGCCGCAATCAGCTGCGGGTCGATGTTGAATCCGTCCGGCTCGATGTCGACGAACACGGGAACGGCGTTGCAGTAGCGGATCGCATTCGCGGTTGCGACGAATGAATGGCTGACCGTGACGACCTCGTCGCCGTCACCAACGCCCACCGCCATCAGCGCCAGATGAAGCGCGGTCGTACAGTTCGAAACCGCGCAGGCAAATGGCGCACCGACAAGGGCGGCGAACTCGCGCTCGAACGCAGCGACTTCTGGCCCCTGGGTCACCCACCCCGAGAGAATGACGCGCCGCGCCGCGGCGGCCTCCCGCTCATCGAGCAGCGGCTTTGCGACGGGAATGCTGGGCGATGTCATGCCACCGCACTCCGTTTCGTCTCGCGCTCGGCGCGCCACCAGCCGACGAGATCGCGGAGGCCGTCCTCGAGCCCGATCTCGGTTCGGAAGCCAAGCACCCGCTCGGCCTTCCCAGTATCGGCAAGCCGCCGCGGCACCGGATTGACCTTGCGGGCGGGCTCGAACACCGGCTGCAGCCCCGAGCCCATTGCCCTCAGCAGCCCCGCAGCAAGCTCCCGCAGGCTGGTTTCCACGCCGCTCGCGACGTTGAACACCGCGTCGGACACGTCCGAACGTGCGGCAAGGATATTCGCTCGGGCGATGTCGCGGATATCGACGAAATCCATCGTCTGCAGGCCATCCCCCATGATGATCGGCGGCAGCCCGGCGGCGATGCGCTCCATCCAGCGGATCAGCACCTCGGTATAGGCGCCGTACACGTCCATCCGCGGCCCGTAGACGTTGAAATACCGCAGCGCAACGTAGGGCAGGCCGCGCATCTCGTTGAAGCTGCGCAGGAGCCCCTCGTTGTAGACCTTGGCCGCTCCGTAGATGGTGCGGTTGTTGTAGGGGTGGTGCGTCTCGGCCGTCGGAAATTCGTCGGCCATGCCGAGCACCGAGGCCGACGACGCCGCGATGACCTTGCGGACCCCCGCATTGGCTGCCGCCTCGAGCACGTTGAACGTTCCCGTCGCGAGCACGTCGTGGGCCAGCCGTGGATCTTCCGCGCACTGTGTGATGCGGATCGCCGCCTGGTGAAAGACGATGTCGACGCCTTCGCAGGTCCTTGCCACCAGCGCCGCGTCACGGATGTCACCGTCGATTATCGTCACCGGCGCCCGCTCTTCGGCCAACGCGAGGTTTTCCCGCCGCCCCCGCACGAAGTTGTCGAGCACGATGATTTCGCTCGGCTGCTCCAGGGCCACGAGATCGGCGATATGCGATCCGACGAGCCCGGCACCGCCGGTGATCAGGATGCGTTGTCCCTTCACTTCTGCCCCCCACCCAATTCGCCGCGCAGCTTTTCGGTGCCCTCTCGCCAGCGCAGGAACCGCGCCGGCACTCCGGCAACGATCGCATAGGGCTCGACGTCCTTGGTGACGCAGGCGCCGGCGCCAACGATTGCGCCCTGGCCGATCGTCACCCCCGGCAGGATGATCGCATTGGTGCCGATGTCGGACCAGGCACGCACCACTACCGGCCGGATTTCGAGATCGGTCGCAATGATCGGGATGCTGACCGGCAGTCCCGTGTGCTGCGAGCCCAGCACCTTCGCGCCGGGTCCCCAGCCGACGTGCTCCTCGAGCACCAGGTTGCGCGCATCGAAGTAGGCCTGCGGACCGATCCACACATAGTCCCCGATCCGGCAAGTGCCGTCGAAACGGCCCTGGATGTAGGCTCCGCTTCCGATGTTGACCCCGGTGCCGATGTCGAACGTCTCGAGGTGCTTGAAGCCGACGTTGCTGCCGACCTTGAGGCCCGGCCCGCAGCGTTTGCTCCCGGCGCGCCAGATGACGCGGCGCATGACTTCGTCGAACCGGCCTTCGCCCGGCGCGTAGCGTCCATAGAGCTCGAGCAGTCCCGCCGCGCCGTACTCGTTGCGGAGCCAGTCCGCCAGGTCGGACTCGAACTGCGGATCGGCCTTCACGCGCCGGCGGCCATGGACCGACGATACGGTTCGGCTGTGATGGGTGGCGTTAGTCGACATAGGCGCTCTGGTTCACAAGCTGCGCCACGGTCTCGACCTGGCGTGGAGTCATCTCCGGAAAGATCGGCAGCGAAAGGACGGTGCGGGCAGCCATCTCCGACGCGGGGAAATCTCCCGCCGCATAGCCGAGGTCGGCATGGCCTGGCTGAAGATGCACCGGGATCGGGTAGTGAAGGCCGGTGCGCACGCCCTCCCGCTCGAGCATGGCCTGCAGGGCGCCGCGATCCGGCGTGCGGATGGCATAGACGTGCCAGACGTGACGGCGGCCGGGCGCTTCGCGGGGGATGCGGACAGGAGCGTCGGCGAGCAGCCGTGCATACTGGCGCGCCCTTGCGCGCCGGCGCTCGGTCCAATCCTCGAGGTGGCGCAGCTTCACCCGCAGGATCGCGCCCTGCATCGCCTCCAGGCGGTAGTTGAAGCCGGCAATGACGTGGTGGTAGCGCTGCTGCTGACCCCAGTCCCGCATCATCCTGATCCGGTTCGCCTGCTCCTCGTCGTCGCTGACGACCATGCCGCCCTCGCCATAGGCGCCCAGGTTCTTGCAGGGGTAGAAGCTGAAGCAGCCAGACAGGCCCATGCTGCCCGCCCGCTTCCCCTTGTATCGGGCGCCGTGAGCCTGGCAGGCATCCTCGATGACCGGTATGCCGTAGGCGCCTGCGATCGCAAGGATCGGGTCCATGTCCGCCATCTGCCCGTAGAGATGGACGGGAACGATCGCCTTCGTCCGGGGGGTGATCGCCTGCTCGAGCTTGCGTGGACTGAGGTTCATCGTCGCCGGTTCGATGTCGACCAGCACGGGACGGGCACCGATGTAGCGGATTGCCGCCACGGTGGCGACGAACGTGAACGGCGTGGTGATGACCTCGTCGCCGGGACCAACCCCAGCGGCCAGCATGGCGAGGTGGAGTGCGCTTGTGCCGGTGTTGACGCCTACCGCATGGGCGGTGCCGCAGTAGGCCGCGAACTCTCGCTCGAAGGCGGCGACCTCCTCGCCCAGCACATAGCTCCCGGACTCGAGGACCCGCAGGACGGCTGCGTCGATCTCGGGCTTGATGGCGTGGTACTGCGCCTTGAGGTCGAGGAAGGGGATCATGCGAACACCCGATCTTCGGCAAGCTGCACCATCTCACCGTTGCGCCGGAGGGAGGTAGTTGCGGCTTCCAGCATCCGCACCACCCGCAGGCCGGCACGCCCATCGGCTGCCGGTGTCCGCCCGCCCTCGATGCAGCTGATGAATTCGCGGAGCTCGACTCCCAGGGCCTCGCTCATGTCGAGCTGGGGCGCCATCATGTCGCCGGTGCGATAGCCGACGCGCAGCTGGTTGGCCTTTTGGCCATGACGCCCGTGCAACCCGTCGAGCGTGATGCCGCGGTCATAAACCTTGATCTTCTCGCTCGGCTCGAGATCGTCATAGACGATCATCTTGTTGCTGCCCCCGACCAGCGTGCGCCGCACCTTCACGGGGGCGAGCCAGTTGACGTGCACGTGGGCAATCAGCGTGCTGGCAAAGTGCAGGGTAAGATAGGCGATGTTCTCGGGCTGCCCCGGAACGTGGGAAATGCCCGTCGCCGACACCGCGCGCGGCCGCTCGGGCAGCACGAAATCCATGATCGAAAGATCGTGGACCGCGAGGTCCCACATCACGCTGACGTCGTGCTGAAAGAGCCCCAGGTTCACGCGAACCGAGTCGTAGTAGTAGACCTCCCCGACATCGTTCCGGATGATGTCGCGCATCTTCCGCACGGCGCCGGTGTGGATGAAGGTGTGGTCCACGGCCAGGGTGAGGCCCCGGCGCTCCGCCTCCGCGATGAGCTGCTCGGCCTGTGCGGTCGTCTCCGTGATCGGCTTTTCGACGAACACGTGCTTGCCCGCGCGAAGCGCCCGCATCGCCAGCGGAAAGTGGCTCGTTACCGGGGTGGCGATCGCAACCGCATCGACCAGCGGGTCGGTGAGGATGTCATCTATGTCTTCGGTGATCTGCACCGTCGGATAGCGCCGTCTCACGCCGCCGAGCCGTTCGGTCTGCAGGTCGCATACCCAGCGCAGCTGCGCCCCGGGATTGTCGGCGAGATTGCGGACCAGGTTTGGCCCCCAATAGCCGTATCCGACGACCGCGACTCCGATCATCGCGTGCTCCCCCGATGACGAGCTGACAGAGATGGCGGGCGCTTGGGCTGCTCCACCGGACGCGCCGGTACCCCGGCGACCACGGCGAAATCGGGCACGTCGTGGGTCACCACAGCTCCCGCGCCCACGAGCGAACCTTCCCCAATCGTCAGGCCGGGGAGAATGGTGGCATTGCTGCCGATCGAGGCGTTGCGGCGGACCAGCGACGGCAGTACCGACCAGTCGCTTGGCCCCTGCAGTGCGCCGTCATCGGTGGTGGCGCGGGGATACATGTCGTTGGTGAACATGACGCCGTGACCGATGAAGACGCCGTCTTCGATGGTCACGCCCTCGCAGATGAAGCTGTGGCTCGAGATCTTGCAGTTGCGCCCGATCGCCACATCCTTCTGAATTTCGACGAAGGCGCCGATCCTGGTGCCATCGCCGATCCGGCATCCGTAGAGATTGACCAGTGCCGGCTGGCGAATTTCCGTTCCCTCGCCCAGGCTTACGTCGACAATCATCCGGCTCGCCCCCGTGGCAATTTGCCGCCCGATAAGACCTCGTCGCGATCTCCGGCGGCCGCCTGTAGGAAAAACCTAGCATGGGCCCCGAAGGCCGCAATTTATCTATGGGGCTAGAGTGACTTAGCTGCAGTGCAGGCCAACCAATACATCGGCTTAGTTGCGCTTGCGGGTTAGCTACTCCGGTGCACCCTTGCGGCCTTGCCATAGTTTGAATGCATCGTCTTGTTGTACTGGTCGGATCGTGTCCCGGTGCTTATCTCGGCGCCGGGCCATTCTGTCTTTGCCCGGCCATCTCCGGCGCAGTCCAAACGCGGGAAAAACTGGTGCGCGGTCCGATTTCGGAGGTGATGCAGGCGGCTGGGGCACAGGTTGGCGTGCTGTTCGCGCTCAGCATCACGTCGAACATCCTGATGCTGACCGGCTCCATCTTCATGCTGCAGGTCTACGATCGCGTCCTGCCCAGCCGCTCGATGCCCACCCTCGTGGCGCTCACCGGCCTCGTCGTCATCCTCTACGGCTTTTATGCTCTCATCGAATGGATAAGAGCGAGGATGGCCGCCCGCATTGGCGGTCTCTTCAGCGACCGGCTGTCGGTCCCTCTGTTCAGGGTCGGTGTGCGGCAGCGGCTTCACGGTGGCCGCCGCCGCGCCGAGCCGCTCCGGGATCTGGATACGCTTCGGCAGTTTGCCTCCGGCACCGGTCCGATCTCGCTGCTCGATCTGCCCTGGATGCCGATCTATCTCGGTCTCGCCTTCATTCTTCATCCGCTGCTCGGCCTTACGGCTACCGCGGGCGCGGTCGTCATCTGCGGCCTGCTCCTCCTCAATGAGGTCTTCTCGCGCCGTCCGGTGATGGAGGGGACGGCGGCTGCAGCAGAACGGAACGCATTGGCCAACGATGCCGAGCGGAACGCGGAGGCGATCTCCGCGATGGGCATGATGCAGGCAATGTCGAGGCGCTTCGCTGCGGCATCCGGGACGATGATGCATGCGCAGCTGAAAGCGACCGACCGCGCCGCTCTCTACTCCTCGGTCACCAAGGGCTTTCGCTATCTGCTGCAATCGGCAGTGCTCGCGATCGGTGCGCTCCTTGTCATTCGCGGCCAGACGACCGGCGGATTGATGATTGCCGCCTCCATCCTGACCTCCCGTGCTTTGGCACCGGTCGAGCAGGTGGTTGCCAACTGGCGGGGGTTCGTCGGTGCCCGCCAGGCGGCACAGCGCATCCGTGACCACCTCGAGTCCGGGTCGATCGGCGCGCCTGAGACGGAGCTGCCGCTTCCCACGCAGACTCTCAGCGTGGAGGCAATGGCAACCGGACCGGAACCGAACGGCCCCCTTATCGCCGGCGGCGTGGAGTTCTCTCTGGAGGCAGGGGACGGCATGGGGATCGTTGGTCTGTCGGGTTCGGGCAAGTCCTCCGTTGCGCGAGCCCTGGTTGGAGTGTGGCCGGTGCTCCGGGGGGAGATCCGGCTCGATGGCTCGGAAATGTCGCACTACTCGGTCGAGCGGCTGGGTACCCGCATCGGCTACCTGCCGCAGGACGTCGAGCTCTCCGACGGGACGGTCGCGGAGAACATTTCCCGCTTCTCGGATGATCCGGACCCCGCTGCGATCCTCGGCGCGGCAACGGCAGCGCGCGTCCACGACCTCATCACCAGCCTGCCCGGAGGGTACGATACGTCCATCGGGGAGGGCGGCTTCATGCTGTCCGCAGGGCAGCGGCAACGCATCGGCCTCGCCCGTGCGCTCTTTGGTGATCCCTTCCTGCTGGTTCTCGACGAGCCCAACTCCAATCTCGACAGTGAAGGCGACCTCGCCCTGACCGAGGCGCTCCTCGATGCACGCAGGCGCGGTGCCATTGTCGTTGTCGTCGCCCACCGGCCGAGCGCCATCACTGCCGTCAACAAGCTGCTCTTCATGCGCGATGGGCGGCAGGTTCTGTTCGGTCCCAAGAATGCCGTTCTGCAGCGGATAACCGGCCCCGTCGAAATCGACCGTGTCGGGAATGACGCTTCCGATGACGAGGCCCCGCAACCCGCGAGGCTCGCCTGAAATGGCGCAGGGCAACCTCAGGAGCCTGACGCGGCATGCACTCACCGGCCTTGCCGTCATGGCGCTGCTGGTCTTCGGCCTCGGAGGATGGGCCGCAACGACCGAGATCGCAGGCGCCGTGGTCGCCCCGGGACTGATTGCGGTGGAAGGCGGCTCCCGCCGCGTGCAGCACGCGCAGGGAGGCGTGGTGCGGGAGATTCTGGTCCAGAACAACCAATCTGTAGCTGCCGGAGAGCCACTCCTGCGGCTCGACGACACTGCTCTGCGCGCGGCGCTCAAGCTTGTGCTCTGGCAGCTGCGCGATGCGATCAGCGAGCAGGCCCGCCTCAGCGCCGAGAGCACCGGCAACCCCATCCTCATCGTGCCCGCCATCGTTTCGGACTGGCCGCTCGATCCCGAGCTCGCCGCCGCCCTCGGCGACCAGGAGCGCCTCCGGCACACCCGCCAAACCTCGCTCACCAGCCGCGAGGCTCAGTTCGGCCAGCAGATCGCCGAGAAGCAGTCCTCGATCGCCAGCCTGAAAGCGCAGCAGCAGGCCAATGCCAGCAAGCTCGACCTGATGAAGGACGAACTGTCCAAGCAGGAGTCGCTATTCGCCAAAGGCCTGGTCGCCGCTCAGCGGCTGAACGACCTCAAGCGCGGCCTCGCCGACCTCGAAGCGACCACCGCCGCGCTGCAATCCTCGATCGCCGCAAATGAAGCCAACATCACTGAACTTCAGATGCAATCGTCTCAACTCACAACAGATTTCCGCTCTCAGGTGATGCTCGACCTCCAATCCTCCTCCCAAAAAGTCGCGGAGCTGCTGGAAAAGAAGCTGACCCTCGAGGACCAGCTGACCCACATGGAAATCGTCGCTCCGATCGCTGGCACCGTGCACGAGTCGATCGTTCACACCGTCGGTGGCGTCGTCGGCGCGGGCGAGACGCTGATGCTGATCGTACCGGCCGAAGACCGGCTGCTCGTGGAGGCGCGCGTCAGTCCCCTCGACATCGACAAGCTGCACCCGGGTCAGGAGGCGGAGGTCCGGCTGAGCGGTTTCGACGCCAGAACAACGCCGGAACTGCCCGCAACCATCAGGACGATCTCGCCGGACCTGATCCGTGACCCCCGCACCGGGTCGGAGTATTACTCGATCGATGTCGACGTAGCGAGCGAGGGCGGACTTCCGGCGTCCGTCAAGCTGGTGGCAGGAATGCCGGTAGAGGTGTTCTTCGGAACCGACACCCGGACGGTGCTGTCCTACCTCCTCAACCCGGTCACCGAGCAGCTTCAGCACACCTTCCGGGAGTGATGGTGCAGCGCACCGGCTGCCACCGCCTAGACCCTGATCTCCCTTGCATCTGCCACGAGGTTGTCGGGCTGCGTCGTCGGCACGGCCTTTGGCGGCATTCCGGCGAGGACCAGCAGGGGCAGGATCAGCAGCGGCGAAACCGGCCAGCCGGTACCGTTCAGGATGATCATCGTCGTCGGAAGGCTCCACGCAACCACAACAAGGATGCACACCACGATCGATTGTGGATGGAGCCGCGCAACGAGCAGCGCGCCCGCTAGCAGCACCGCCAGGTCGTAGTTGAGCATGTATGGCGTGATCAGCACGGTGCCGATGAGCATCAGCGCCGTCTGTGCAATGGCATCGCGTGTGCTGAACAGCCGCCAGACCAGGAATGCGCCGACCGCTGTCGCGAACACCAAGTGTAGCTGGCCAGCCAGCACATCGTTGCCCAGCACGATGCGGAACGACATGAAAGCCGAGGGCACCATCAGGATGCCGGGACCAACCGACTTGCGGTGTGCCAGCTCGAGATAGGGCAGGGATGCTCCGACGTAGTCGCGCCATGCCTGCGGCCCGAAGACGGCGAGCGTCACGACGACCAGCAGCAGGCTCAGCACTCCGGCGCCGGCGATCAGCCACCACCGCCGCTGTCGCGCATAAAGCAGCGGCAGCAGGTAGCCCAACTGCGGCTTGAACGTCAGCAGCGCCGCGGCCGCGGCAGCCAAAGGTGCAAGCTTGCCGCGCGGCGCGAGCGCAACCAGCAGCAACCCGGCGCCGAAGTTGCCGGTCTGGCCGAAATAGATGCAGGCGCAGGCTGCCGGCGAGGTCACGATGATCGCTGTCTCGATCCAGTCGAAGCCGAACCTGCGGGCGCCAAAACCTAACATGATCAGGCCGGCGATCGACCATGCAGCGAGTGCAACATGGTAGGAGCTGAACAGCCCCAGCGGCGCGGCAATCAGCAGCGACTGTGGCGGGTATGCCCAGAGCCGGATCCCAATGTCCGCATCGACGATGGCGGCGTGCTGGAAGGCGACGTACGCCTCCGGCAGATAGATCGGCGCGAAATTGCCCGAGAGCACCAGTTTCGCGACGGTCCACATGTTGATGAAGTCGCCGCCGACGGGCGTTCCGTTGGCGAAGAGCAACCCCTTGCTGTCCATCAGCTCGATGAAGGTCGAGTTGGCGAAGGTCCATAGCTGCAGCAGCGACAGCGCGAGCAGCATCAGCTTGAACAGGCGGGGCAGCTTGATCATGGTTCGAGCTTGCCTGCGCCGCGTTAACCTTTGGTGAGGCACTGCGGCTTCCCACGAATGCCGATTGCATTCTATCCTGCCCTCCGGATGGGGAGTGGGTCATGTTCGGCATGCGTTCGGCGGTCGTGGTCGCGTGTCTCCTTCTGGGCGGCTGCTCGGCAATGGACAGCCTGAACACGATGCAGTTCAGCGCTGCGACCGAGCCTTACCCGGCGAACTATCGGGCAGCGGCGCGCGAGGCGATCGGCGACACGGCCGCGGGGTCTCTCGTTTCGCAACCTAGCACTATCGTGGGCGAGAGCCCGGTTTCGCCGAAGCGCTGGTACGTGTGCGTCCGTCAGCCACTGGCGCGCCCGCTCGCCGAGCCATCGTATCAGAGCGGCCGATCCTCAGCCGCTACAACGCCCAACTACACCGAGACCGTCCTCATCCTCTCGAGCGGCAAGCCGGCATTCTTCATCCCCGGTCCCGCTCCCCGCCTTTGCGACGGAGCGCAGTTCGAGCCGCTCGCCTGAACCTCGACCGGGCGGCTTAAGGCCCCATAAAGCCTGAACGCATAGGATTTCCTTGGGGCCGGCAACTCGCCGCGCTCGTTCACGGTTGTGACCAGGTGTTCCAGGCAGCCTCACCCCTGACGGCGCGTGCAGATCATGGCCCGAGAGCGCTCGGTGTGCTCGGCGCCACCATGGGTTCCGTCTGGCCGCTTTCCGCGCTCGCGCTCGTTAGCCTCGTCACTAACCTGCTGATGCTCGCAGGCCCCGTGTTCATGCTGCAGGTTTACGACCGGGTGCTGGCCAGTCGCTCGGTCCCCACGCTGGTGGCGCTCACCATCCTTGTCGCGGCGCTCTATGCCGTCCTTGCCGTACTTGAGTGGATGCGGCAGCGAATGACGACGCGCTTCGCCGGTCTGATCGATGAATCCCTCGGCGCTCCGGTGTTCCGCGCTTCCGTGCGGCAGAAGCTACAGCCTCAGAGTGCGGAAGGTGGAGATCCGGTGCGGGACCTCGACGCCGTCCGCCAGTTCGTCGGCGGGCCCGGCCCTCTCGCTCTGCTCGATCTGCCCTGGGTGCCGATCTACCTCGCCCTCGTCTTCGTTCTGCATCCGGCGCTCGGTTGGCTCGCCGTTGCCGGCGCGCTTGTCATCCTTGCCTTGCTGGTGCTCAACGAGATCACCTCCCGCCGTCCCGCTCGCGAGACTAACCAGGCGATGACGCACCGCCTCAGCATGTCGGAGGATGCCCGGGCAAATGTCGAAGCGGTGCTGGCGATGGGAATGCTGGGCGCGATCACCGCCCGCTGGCAGTTGCGCGCGGACCAGCTGCGCCGCGCACAGCGGTCGGCTGCCGATCGGCTGGCCCTCTACACGGCGGTCAGCCGCAGCTTTCGCTTCCTGCTTCAGTCGGCTGTTCTCGCCGCCGGAGCCTGGCTCGTGATCATGGGCGAAGCGAGCGGCGGCATCATGATCGCGGCCTCGATCATCACCTCCCGTGCGCTCGCCCCGATCGAGCAGACGGTAGCGAGCTGGCGTGGCTTCGTTGCCGCCCGTCAGGCTTTGGGGCGGCTACGGCCGGTGCTTGCAATCGAAATGCGCAAACTGCCCCAGACCAGCCTGCCGCTACCGACCCGTTCCCTTGCCGCGACCAACCTGGCCACTGCGCCGCGTCGCGACGTCCGCCCCATCGTTTTCGGCGTCAGCTTCACCCTCAGTGCCGGAGACGGGCTCGGGGTGATTGGTCCTTCCGGGTCGGGGAAATCCAGCTTGGCGCGTGCCCTCGTCGGCGTGTGGCCGACCCTCGGCGGCGAGGTCCGCCTCGATGGCTCCGAGCTCGGTCACTACGATGCCGAACGCCTCGGCAGCGCGATCGGCTACCTGCCTCAGCAGGTCGAGCTCTTCGA
>JAEZBF010000297.1 GCA_023427545.1 Pseudomonadota bacterium | reverse complement strand
TCAAGGCGCGCGGCGTGCCCGGTTGCCGCAGCATCGACAATCTCATCGAGCACCAATGCTGCGTTATCGGCGCACAGGGTGAGAACGTCCTCCGTCGTCAACGTCTTGCTGGCCGAGGCGTAGAGTTCAAGCTTCTCCAGCTCGCGGCGGGTGACTTCGCGATCGTTCCCGAGGATGTCGCGAAGGATAGGGGCCGTATCGGGCTCGATCCTGATGCCGGACTTGCTGAAGGTTTCGGTAATCAGCTTGAGCAGCGTCTCGTCGCTGTCGGGATAGCAGGGTAGGGCGCGACCGAACTTCGCGCCCTCAACAAGCGCACGGAGTGGATCGCGAGGGGTGAGATTGCCAGCCTCAAGGACAATGACCGCTCCGGCAGGGTCGTCTTTGAACGCCGTCAGCGGCATGACGGCGGATTTTCCCGCGTTACGGACGCGAATCACGCGTCGCGACGAGAACAGCGAAGAGGTGCCGGCCTCCACCGCCAGGCGGCCCGGATCGCTGTCGATCTCGCCACCGTCGAGAGCAACGAGTGCATCGGGATCGCTGGCAGCGAAATGCTGGCTAAGCCGTTGACCAGTTTCGCGAACGAGCCCCGTGTCGGGACCGTATGCGAGGAAAATCCCCTCGGTGAGATCCGGCCTCAGAAGGTAACGTGCGACTTCGTGCGCCTTAAGGGCCGTCATCTAAGGCGGGCGAGGGCGCCCAGAATGCCCAGCCGGACCGTATCGCTGACTGCCTTGGCGCCGCGCTCTGCTGCTTCGTTTTGACCTTCGACGTCCCCCAGCACCTGATCGCGCGTTGTGTAGAGCCCGCTCGCCGAGCGAGTCTCGGACACCAGCACCTCACCGGTGGGGGTCGCTACTGTATAGGAGGCGTAGACGATCATTTCGTTGGTGGTCACCGGCTTGGAGACAGCGGTGCGCGTAAGGCCGCGGGCACCAGACCATGCGGAGACTGTGACCTGGAGGGCGTCCGGTTCGTTCGAATTGGGCCCAAGGCGCAGCCGCAACTCGTTGTAGACGATCTGGTCGAGCCGGCTTGCCGGAGCGGCGTAGTGGAAACGGTAGCCCTGCGGGTTAGAGGCAGACGCAACGTCGCCATAGACCGGCCGGAAGCCGCTGCAGCCCGCAAGGACGGCAACTAGTGCGACCGGCAGCAGCCAGGCGAGCCTAGACCACGACATTGACGATCCGATCGGGCACGATCACCAGCTTCTTGGGCGGCTTACCCTCAAGCATGCGAGCAACCGGCTCGAGAGACAAGACCTCGCGTTCGACCGCTTCGCGTCCTGCGCCGATCGGCAGCGTGATCTCGCCGCGACGCTTGCCGTTGATCTGGACGGGGATGACAATCGTGTCGTCGCGCAGCAGTGACTCATCGACCGCCGGCCAGGCGACGCCGGAAAGCGCCTCCTTGTGACCTAAGACCTCCCAGCAGCTTTCGGCCAAGTGGGGCATCATGGGTGCAACAAGCAGGACCAGGCGCTCCACGGCCTCGCGCAAGGCGGTCAACAGCTGCGCAGAGTAGGTCCCTCGACCCTGGAGCGCTGCGCCAATGGCGTTGCTGAGTTCGTAAATTTGCGCAACGGCACGGTTGAAGCGAAGGGCTTCGATATCTGTTCCAACCGACTGCGTGGCGCGGTGAGAAGCCTTGCGCAAGTTGGAGGCATTGGTGTCGTCGTCCGAGCCAGTTTCTGGTGTTTGTTCGAGAACTGCGACCGTGTCGTGCACCAGCTTCCATACCCGCTGCTGGAAGCGGCTCGCGCCTTCGATGCCTGCTTCGGTCCATTGGACGTCGCGTTCGGGTGGGGAGTCGGACAGCATGAACCACCGAGCGGTGTCGGCACCGAACGTGGTGAGAATTTCGTCGGGATCGATGCCGTTCCGCTTGGACTTCGACATCTTCTCGATGCCACCGATGGTCGCTGGCGCTCCGGTTGCTATCTCGATTGCCCGGCGCTCACCGCCGTCCACCTCGATCCGCACTTCCTCAGGCGACAGCCATGCGTCGCTCGTGGTCGAGCGGTAGGTCTCGTGCGTCACCATGCCCTGCGTGAACATGCCAGCGAACGGCTCTTCCAGACCGACGTGCCCCGTCCGCTTCATCGCGCGGGTAAAGAAGCGCGAATAGAGCAGGTGCAGGATCGCATGCTCGACACCACCGACATATTGGTTCACCGGGAGCCAGCGGTTGGCCGTATCGGGCACGGTCGGCGTGGGCGCATCCGGGGAGGTGTACCGGGCGAAATACCAAGAGGAATCCACGAACGTATCCATCGTATCCGTCTCGCGCCGCGCAGCGCGGGCGCAATTAGGGCAGGGCACATTCTTCCAAGTGGGGTGGTGGTCCAGCGGATTGCCTGGCTTGTCGAAGGTGACGTCCTCCGGCAGCTCGACCGGCAGGTCCTTCTCGGGCACGGGCAGGGTGCCGCAGACCTCACAGTGGATAACGGGAATCGGGCAACCCCAGTAGCGCTGCCGCGAAATGCCCCAGTCGCGCAGGCGATAGTTGACCTCGCGCGTTCCCTGCTGTCCGCCGTCCACCGTGCGCGCCTCGAAGAAATCGGCAATCCTGCGCTTCGCCTCTTCGACGGAGAGACCATCGAGGAAGTCCGAGTTCGAGAGGCGGCCGGGGCCGGTGTAGGCTTCGCTGCCAACCGTGAAGGCGTTCGCATCCTCACCGTCAGGGATAACGACGGGGATGACGGGCAAACCGTAGCGGCGGGCGAAATCGAGGTCGCGCTGATCATGGGCCGGGCAGCCGAAAATGGCGCCGCTGCCGTATTCCATCAGGACGAAGTTGGCGACGTAAACGGGCAGGGTGGCGCCCGGCTGCACGGGATGTCTCACG
Organism: Pseudomonadota bacterium; assembly: GCA_023427545.1. Lineage (GTDB taxonomy): Bacteria > Pseudomonadota > Alphaproteobacteria > Rhizobiales > Devosiaceae > JAEZBF01. The sequence continues at coordinate 1,356 of JAEZBF010000297.1, read as the reverse complement.
TGCAGGCCGGTGAACACGCCCAACTTTTCGGCCTTCTCCAGGGTTTCAGTCGCGGTACCCTGCCTGTGGCATTCGGCGATGAACTCGGCCAGTGCCGGATCGCCGTCGGCCAGCTGGGTTGCCAGCGGGTGGTCGGGCGACAGCGCAATGAAGCTCGCGCCGAAGATGGTGTCGGGCCGTGTGGTGAAGACCTCTATGCTGGTCTCGGTCACCGGACCTCCGGGGACGACCTTAAACAGCAGGCGCAGGCCTTCCGATCGGCCGATCCAGTTGCGCTGCATAATGCGGACCTTGTCCGGCCAGCCGGTCAGGCCGTCCAGCGCTTCCAGCAGTTCCTCAGCGAAATCGGAGACCTTGAAGAACCACTGCGTCAGCTCGCGCTGCTCGACCAGGGCGCCGGAGCGCCAGCCGCGGCCGTCGATGCCCTGCTCGTTGGCGAGCACGGTCATGTCGACCGGGTCCCAATTGACCTTGGACTTCTTGCGCGTAACGAGGCCCGCCTCGAGAAAATCGAGGAACAGCTTCTGCTGGTGGCGATAGTAGCTGGGCTCGCAGGTCGCAATCTCGCGCGTCCAGTCGTAGCTCAGCCCCATAGTCTTGAGCTGAGCCCGCATCGCGCTGATGTTCTGGCGTGTCCATGTGCCCGGATGAACGCCGCGCTCGATGGCCGCGTTCTCAGCGGGCAGCCCGAACGCATCCCAGCCCATGGGATGGAGCACGTTGTAGCCCTTGGCCCGCATGTAGCGCGCCAGCACGTCTCCAAGCGTGTAGTTGCGCACGTGCCCCATGTGGATGCGTCCCGAGGGATAGGGGAACATCTCGCAGACGTAGTACGGCGGACGCGGATCGTCGTCGCGCGTGAGGAAGCTGCCGCGCTCCTCCCACAGCTTCTGCCAGCGGGGCTCCTCAACGCGAGGATTGTAGCGTTCGACGGCTCTTTGACTCATGGTTCTGGGGGCGCGGGAGGATTGCGCGGGGGGGCGCTTTTGGGTAGCGGACCATCATCAGAAAAGGCCTTGACGGTCAACAGGGACGGCGTGATGGACGAGCTGGCCGACGCTTTGGGCAGGCTGGAGGCAATTCGGGAGCGAATTCGTAAGGCAAACAAGCGGTTCGGGCCATTGGCCGACGTGGTTGAGCTCGTGGCCGTCAGCAAGACGTTCCCGGCCGAGACGATCCGGCCGTTCGTCGTCGCCGGGCAGCGGGTGTTCGGCGAGAACCGCGTGCAGGAGACGCGCGACAAGTGGCCGGCGCTGCGGCAAGAGTTTCCGGACGTCGTTCTGCATCTCATCGGGCCGCTCCAGACGAACAAGGCGCGGGATGCGGTGGCCTTGTTCGACGTCATAGAGACAGTCG
>JAEZBF010000280.1 GCA_023427545.1 Pseudomonadota bacterium | reverse complement strand
AGCACCTCAAGGCCCTCCGTACCGCCGGGCTCGTCAGCGAGCGTCGTGACGGCCGCAACGTACGCTACCGTGCCGAACCCCGCGGCCTCGATCCGCTCGTCGACTGGCTCGGCATCTACGGCCTGTTTTGGCGCGAACGCTTCTCCAACCTCAAGACGCTGCTCCAGGAGATCGACCCGAAATGACCGCCATCGCCAAGGACCAGACCCGCGCAATTGTCGTCGAGGAGACCCTGCCGCACGCGCCGGAGACCATCTGGACCACCCTCACCCGCAGCGACCTGATCGCACGCTGGCTGATGAAGAACGACTTCGAGCCTGGCCTAGGCCGCCGCTTCACCACGCAGTCGAGGCCGATGGCCGACTGGGACGGCACCGTCCGCTGCGAAATCACCGCCTTCGATCCTCCGCGGCTGCTGCGCTACACCTGGATCGGCGGTTCCACCACCAGCCCGGATGTCGGCTCGGCGCTCGACAGTGTCGTGACCTGGACGCTGACCCCGGGCGAGGGTGGCACCAGGGTTCGCATGGTTCACGACGGCTTCCGTTCCCCGCAGAACGACATGGGCTACGACGCGATGAGCCAGGGCTGGAAGAGTATCCTCCCGCGTATCGGAGCCATCGCCGCCGAACTCGGCTGACCGCGGCGCTGCTGTTGGGCTCTCCGGGCCGTTGACACCCGGAGCGCCCCCCGCCACAACCGGTTCATGCCGCTCTCCCAACTCTCCACCCCGCTCACCCGCGAGCAGGCCTACGCCCTGGTGGACGCCGTCATGGAGCGGGGCGACCTCGCGCTCACCGCGTCCGCGCACGAAGATGCCGAAACCGGCGAGTGGGTGTTCGAGGCGACCTGCCAGGACCTGCCCGACGTTGATTCGTTTTCCGAACTCGCGCGCTCAACCCTCGGCGGCAACGTCGATTTCACCGTCAGCGAGATCGATCCGGCAACCGACTGGGTCTCCCTCTCGCTCGAAGGCCTGCAACCGGTAACCGCCGGCGGCTTCTACATCTACGGCAGCCACCACAGGGGGCCCCTGCCCAGCGGACTCACGCCCATCCACATCGACGCTGCGCAGGCCTTCGGCACCGGCCATCACGAGACCACCACCGGCTGTCTCGAAGCCATCTCGCGCGTGCTGAAGCGCCGGGAAATCCATCGCCCGCTTGATGTCGGCACCGGCACTGGCGTGCTCGCCATCGCCATCGCCAGGCGCACCCACCTGCCGGTCCTCGCCAGCGACATCGACCCGGTCGCCGTGCGCACCGCCGCCGACAATGCCCGCGAGAACGGCGTCGGCGCCCTCGTGCGGACCGTAGTTGCGACCGGAATGGCGCATGCCGAGATCGCCCGCCGCGCCCCCTACGACCTCCTCGTCGCGAACATCCTCGCCGGCCCGCTGACCGCCCTCGCCCCTGCCCTCTGCCGCGCGGCCGAACCGGGTGCCGCCATCATCCTCTCGGGCATCCTGACGCCGCAGGCGACCCGCGTCCTCGCTGCCTATCGTGCCCAGGGCGCCGTCCAGCGCAGCCGCATCGTCCGGGGCGACTGGACGACGCTGATCCTTCAAAAGCTGTAAGGTCACTCCATGCCCGCCCGCACATTTCCGCCAGCCAGGTTCCAGAGCTTCGCCAACCGCACCGACCCAAGCACCGTCGCGCCGCGGCTCAAGGCCCTGCGCGCGGAGATTGCAGCGGCCGGGCTCGACGGCTTCCTTATCCCCCGCGCCGACGCCCATCGGGGCGAGTCCGTCCCCGCCAGCGAAGCCCGCCTCGCCTACATCACCGGCTTCACCGGCTCGGCCGGCGTCGCAATCGTAGGACCGGCCAAGGCCGGCCTTTTCGTCGACAGCCGCTACACGCTTCAGGCGCCAGCCGAAACCGACACAAAAAAGATCACCGTCCTCACCGTCCCCCAAGCGAGCCTCTCCGAGCGCATCGCCGAGTTCGTGCCCGCCGGTGGCAAGATCGGCTACGACCCCTGGCTCCACACGCCCGGCGAGATCAAGGACCTCACTAAGAAGCTCGCTGGCAGGGCAACGCTGGTCCCCTCCGCCAACCTGGTTGACCGCATCTGGACGGAGCGCCCGCCCGCGCCGGCCACCCCAATCGAGTTCCTTGGCCACAACCGCGCCGGCCGCACCGCCGCCGAAAAGCTCAATGATCTGCGCCAGGCGCTCGCCGAAGAAAATGTCGACGCCACCGTCCTCACTCTGCCGGAATCGATCTGCTGGCTCTTCAATATGCGCGGTCGCGACGTTCCCAACACGCCGTTCGTGCTCGGCTTCGCCATCGTCCCGCGCAAGGGCAAGCCCACCGTCTATCTCGACAAGCAGAAGATCGGCCCGGAGGTGCGCGCGGGGCTGAAGGACGTCGCCAAGGTAGCTGACGTCAGCACCTTCGTCGCTGCCCTGCGCCAGCGCGGCGCCGCCGACCGGCGGGTCCTGCTCGATCCCGCCACCGCCCCCGTCGCCGTCGTCCACGCCATCAGGAACGTCAGCGAAGCGGTTATCGTCGAAAAGCGCGATCCCGTCCTCCTGCCCAAGTCCCGCAAGAACGACGCCGAGATCGGCGGCATGCGCGAGGCCCACCGCCTCGACGGCGTCGCAATGGCGCGCTTCCTGTGCTGGCTCGACGCTGAGGCGCCCCAAGGCCAGCTCACCGAGATCGGCATCGTGACGGCGCTCGAGGCCTTCCGGCGCGACGAGCCCAGCCTGGTCGACATCAGCTTCGACACGATATCCGGCTCCGGGCCGAACGGCGCCATCGTCCACTACCACGTCAGCGACAAGACCGACCGCACCGTCCAACCGGGCGATCTGATGCTGGTGGATTCTGGCGGCCAGTATCTCTCGGGCACCACCGACATCACCCGCACCGTCGCAACCGAACCCGTGACGGCCGAGCAGAAGGATCGCTTCACCCGTGTCCTCAAGGGGATGCTGGCGATCTCGATGGCCCGCTTCCCGCGCGGCACGTCCGGCGCGCAGATCGACGCCCTCGCCCGTCAGTTCCTCTGGCAGGCCGGCGTCACCTACGACCACGGGACAGGCCACGGCGTCGGCGCCTTCCTCTCGGTACACGAGGGTCCCACCGGCATCGCGCCACGCTACACCCTGCCGCTCGAGCCGGGAATGATCATCTCCAACGAGCCCGGCTTCTACAAACCCGGCGAATACGGCATCCGCACCGAGAACCTGGTCCTCGTCACCGAGAGTGCAATCGGCGGCGGCCGCTTCCTCGAGTTTGAAACGCTCACCCTCGCCCCCATCGACCTGCGCCTCGTCGATGAGGCGCTTCTCTCCTCCGCCGAGCGCGACTGGCTCAACGCCTACCATAATCGCGTCTGGACCGAGATCGGGCCGTTGCTCAAGGGCGCCGAGAAGGCGTGGCTGAAGCAGGCGACGCGGAGCCTCTGACCTTGCGCGTGGCGGTCACAGGCGCCACCGGCTTCATCGGCTCCGCCCTGCTGCCCACCCTCACCGCCGCCGGCCACGACCCGGTCGCCCTGCCCCGCGAGTTCTACGCCCCGGTCATGCTAGGCGCCGACGCCGTTATCCATCTCGCCGGTCTCGCCCATCGCAGCGGCCGCAAGGCGCCCCTGCCTGGCGCGTTCGAAGTGGCCAATGCCGAGCTGCCGCTCGCCGTCCAAGAGGCGGCCCGCGCTGCCGGCGTTCCGCAGATGATCCAGGTGTCGACGATCGCGGTGCTCGGCGGCAACGCCGGCCCGTTACGCGAGGACAGCCCCCTCGCCCCGACCACCCCCTACGACCGCGCCAAGGCGAAAGCCGAAACGGCTCTCCTGGCGGCTGGCGCTGCGCCCGCCCTCACCATCCTGCGTCCGCCCCTCGTCTACGGCCCCGGCGCGAAGGGCAACCTGGCCGCGCTGCTGCGGCTCTGCCGCACGCCGCTGCCGCTACCCTTCGGCGCCGTCCGCAACCGCCGCAGCATGGTCGGGCTTGGGAACTTGGTCTCAGCCCTGCTCTTCCTGCTCGATCATCCCGGTCAGGGCATCGTTCATGTCACCGACAACCGCGACCTCTCGCTGCCTGAGATCGTGACCGCAATCCGCGCCGGCTTCGGCCGTCCGCCCAACCTGCTGTCGCTCCCGCCAGATCTCATCCGCGCCGCTCTGAGTGCGACAGGTCGCGTCCGAATGGCCGATCAGCTGCTCGGCGATCAGATCGTTGAAATGGAGAAGCTTCCGGCCCTCGGCTGGAGCCCGCCCAACTCACCGGAGGTGGACCTCCACCGCATGGCGGAGGCCTACGCCGCTACTGCGGCAGCGGACTTTCGAGGATCTCCCTGAGGTCGTACGGGTATTCGGGATCAAGCGAAGTTACGTTGTCGATCCGGTACCCGCCGGCTTCCTTCACCAGCGAGATATGGATCGTCTCGGGACGCTCGAAGTTCTCGAATGTCACCTCGACCACCGCCTTGTCGCCCTGCATCTGCGGCTCGCCAATCGAGAGCTTCTTGACGTCATAATCCTGCCCGTTGATCAGCGGATCGAAGTCGATGCGCCCGATCTCATCGCCGGCCTCCTCGGCATCCTTGGCGTAGAGGGCCTTCAGCCCCTCGCTCAATACGGCGCTCTGGTCATACTTCGACCAGTCGAAATCCTCGCCGGACACGTACGGCCGGTAGGCCTCCTCCACCACAGCCCGTGGGCTGGAGAAATCGACTGCCCCTGCGGGCAGCACCAACATCAGGAAGGCGAGCATGGGCGCAAGCAGGCGCATTAGGACCTCTCGGACAGACTCAATTGAACCAGAAGGCATATCCAATCAGGTTTTCCCCAAACGCGCGATTGGCCGCAGCGAACACCTCGGCATTGGCGATCGGTCCATCCTTTAGGTAGGGCAGAGCGCCCATCCCGGTTAGCAGCATCACTAGGTCGGTTCGCGTGGCCGTCTCGAAGTACGCCTTGAGATCAAAGCCCTGCCGGAAGCGCCAGTGCGGCAGCAACAGCTCGCCGGCGATCACTCCGTCGACGTCGTCGAGCGTTTTGAGCCAGGCGTCGACCTGCTCTTGGGTGACCTGCTCGCCGCCAGGTCCGGTCTGCCTGGGGGAAGGCAGCAGTTCATGGTTGTCGTCGGTCTCGAGCAGGATGGCGGCCCAGTTTGCCCGCGAGAAATTGGTCACCGCCCCTGCCCGCTCCAGCACCCCCTTAAGGCGCTCAGGCTCGACCACCGGCCAGTTCAGCGTGTGAATGGCGGCAACCGCATCGGCGATCGCGGTGTCGGTCTGCGGGTCCATCACCAGGCTGCCGCCCTGCGCATAAGGCTGCATCGGCAGCCGTGCGCGCGGGAAGAACCGGTGGAAGATGGAGTTGAAGAAGTCCGTGAAGTCGTGCGCGAGGAAAAAATCGCTCTGGATGGCGAACACCTCGGAATATCCCGCCAGCCAGATTGCATCAGCACGGTCCAAGCCAATGAGCATCTGCTCGGCCGCGCCGCTGCCCTCCTCACTTGGCGCCGAGGTCACTCCCCCGGTCTCCGGGGTCGTCGGGTTAGGCAGCGGCTCGGGAGGTTGCGCCTCTACCCCCGCCAGCGTGCGGAACAGTGCGCCCACGCTCTCGCTCGCGTCGGCCTTGCCGTCGGCGTTGATGTCGAACCGCACCCGAGCGAGATCCACCTCGATCACGTAGTCGCCGCTCTCGCCCGCCTGCGTCAGCGTTGCGCGGGCGGTGTCCATCGCCGTGACCAGGTTCTGCAGGATGGTGCGGAACTTGCCGTAGTCGAGCGGCTCCGCCAGGACATTCTGCGGCACCGGAATGCCGAGCACCGGCCCGAGCGGTCCGGCATCCGGCGACGACAATCCGTGTCGGTAAAGCGCCTGCACCAAGCCTTCGAAGCCCTGCAGGAATTGCAGCGCCCCCAGCCCGAACTTCGCCTCTTGGTCGCTGCCGGCCGCCAGCGGCGTCAGCGTGCCCACGCCCTTGGCGTGCTCGCCGGCGTATAAGGCGTCGCGGAAGGCATCGCCGCCCGGCCCCGCAACTGCGGATCCCGCCAGCAGGGTTGCGATCGCCGCGCCACCGGACAGTTGCTTAAGCATCGTCGCCCCCGGAACCTACCGCCCCGCCAGAGCCAACCACCCTTCTTCGTCGAGCACAAGCAGCCCCAGTTCTTCGGCCTTCTTGAGCTTGCTGCCCGCCCCCGGCCCCGCCACCAGGATGTCTGTGTTCCCCGAAACCGAACCCGCGACCTTTGCTCCCAGCCGCTCGGCCATCGCCTTGGCCTCCGAGCGGGTCATCTTGACCAGCGTGCCGGTGAACACCACCGTCTTGCCCGCCACCTGGCTGTCCGCGGAGATGTCCAGCACATAGGCCTGCGGCCGGACCTCCCTCAGCAGGTCGTCGAACACCTCGAGGTTGCGCGCATTCCCGAAGAACCCCGTCAGCGCACCGAGGACGGTGTAGCCAATGCCGTGGATGGACGGAAACACCGCGTGCGGGTCTTCGGCCGCGGCGGCTGCGACACCTGCCTCCCGGAAGGCTTCTACGGTGGTGAATGTCTTGGCCAGCAGCGCCGAGACCGTCTCGCCGATGTGCCTGATCCCCAGCGCGAAGATGAAGCGGTCAAGCTCCGGCGTCCGCCGCGCCTCGATGTTGGCGAACAGCTTGTCGAGTCCCTCGTAGGTCCGCTCCTCGGCCGAGAGCACCTTCTTGCGCGCGACCCCGCTGGCCCGCTCGCGGTCCAGTGCCTGCTCCTCGCGCCGCTTGTGCAGTGCCGCTTCAACCTGCCGCCGCTTGCTCTCGAGCCTGAAGATGTCTGCCGAAGTCCGGAGCAGCCCTTCGGAAAAGAACAGCTCGATCTGCTCGCTGCCCAGCCCCTCGATGTCGAGGGCACCACGCGACACGAAGTGCTTGAGCTGCTCGACCGCCTGCGCCGGGCAGATCAGCTCGCCGGTGCAGCGGTGGCGCGCATCGGCCTTGCCGGTCTTTTCGTTGAACTCCCGCACCGCGGGCGAACCGCAGACCGGGCAGCGGTCGGGGAATACGTAGCGTATGGCATCCGGCGGCCGCTTCTCGAGGATCACCCGAACAATCTGCGGGATGACGTCGCCCGCCCGCTGGATCACCACCGTGTCCCCGATGCGGATATCCACCCCCTCCCGGATCGGTTGCCCGAAGCTGTCGATGCCCTTGATGTAGTCCTCGTTGTGCAGCGTGACGTTGACCACCGTCACACCACCAACGGTCACCGGGTCCAGCCGCCCCACGGGCGCCAGCGCCCCAGTCCGCCCGACCTGGATGTCGATCTGGCGCAGCACCGTCGTTGCCTGCTCGGCGGGGAACTTGTGCGCGATCGCCCAGCGGGGCTCGCCGGTCACATAGCCCCAGCGCTGCTGCAGATCGAGCCGATCGAGCTTGTAGACCACCCCGTCGATGTCGAACCCCAGGCTCGAGCGCTGCGCCTCGATAAGCCGGTAGTGCGCGATCAGCTCCTCCGCGCTCGTCGCACGGATCAGCAGCGGGCTGACCCTGAACCCCCAGCTCTCGAATCTCTTGACCGCCTCGAACTGCGTTGCCGCCGGCTCAGCGCTCGCAAAGCCCCAGGTATAGGCGAAGAACCTGAGGTTCCGGCTGGCGGTGATGGCTGGGTCTTTCTGTCTCAAAGACCCGGCCGCCGTGTTGCGCGGGTTGACGTAGTTCTGCCCACCCGCGGCCGCGGAACGCTCCTTGAGCGCCTCGAACTCCGCGTAGGTCATGTAGACCTCGCCGCGGATTTCGATCACCTCAGGCCAGCCGCTGCCCTTAAGCCTGGCCGGGATGTCGGCGATGGTCCGCAGGTTCTCGGTAATGTCCTCGCCCACCGTTCCATCGCCGCGCGTCGCCCCGCGGACGAACACCCCGTACTCATAGCGGAGCGAAGCCGAGAGCCCGTCGATCTTGGGCTCGGCGGTGAACGGCAGTTCGAGGTCGGCATCGCTCTTGAAGAACCGCTTCGCCCGCTCGATGAAGTCGAGCACGTCCTGCTCGGTATAAGCCTTGGCAAGGCTGAGCATCGGCACCTGGTGCTTCACCTTGGCGAAGCCCTCGGCCGGTGGCGCGCCCACCCTGTCGCTCAGGCTGTCGCCCCGCCGCAGCTCCGGGAACGCCGCCTCCAGCGCGGCGTTCCGGCGCTTGAGCGCGTCGTACTCGGCGTCCGTGATCTCCGGCGCATCGTTCTGGTGGTAGGCGATGTCGGCGGCCGCGATCAGCCCATGCAGCCTGTTGAGCTCTGCCCGTGCCTCCTCCTCAGAGAGCCCCTCGACCTCCGTCTGGTCCGCTGCCGACGTCACGACACCTCCGAAATCAGCCGCGAGGCCGCCGCGCGGGCCTCGTCCGTCACCATCGCCCCTGCCAGCATGCGTGCCACCTCCTCCCGTCGCGCCGCCTCATCCAGCCGCTTGACGTTGGTGCGCACGAACGTGCCGTTGGCGACCTCCTGCTTTTCGATCAACAAATGGCTGTCCGCCCGCGCCGCCACCTGCGGCGCATGGGTCACCGAGAGCACCTGCACCTTCTCGGCCAACCGCGCCAGCCGCCGCCCGATGGCATCCGCCACCGCACCACCGACTCCGGTGTCGACTTCGTCGAAGATCAGCACTGGAGATGAACCGCGCTCGGCCAACACCACCTTGAGGGCGAGGAGAAACCGGCTGAGCTCGCCGCCCGAGGCGACCTTGAGCAGCGGCCCCGCAGCGGTGCCGGGGTTGGTCTGGACGTGGAACGCGATGCTGTCGAACCCGTTCGGTGACACCCGTGCCTCATCGGTCTCCTGCTCCACGATGAAGCGGGACGCTCCGAGCTTGAGATCCGGGAGTTCCTTCTTCACCGCCACCTCCAGCGCGCGCGCCGCCTTCCGTCGCGCCGCGCTGAGCCGGCCGGCCGCGGCAACATAGGTGGCACGAGCAGCGCTCGCCGCCGCTTCGAGCTGCACTAGCGCCGCTTCGCCGCTGTGCAGCATCTCAAGGTCCTGACTGTAGCGCTCGAGAACCTCCACCAGTCCATCTGCGGTGGTCTGGTGCTTGCGGGCCGCGCCGCGCAATCCGAACAGCCGCTCCTCGACGGTCTCCAACTCGTGCGGATCGAACGCCATTTCGCGCTTGAGCACCTCGAGCGTTTCGGCGGTGGCATCAAGTGCCGACAGTGCCGCATCGAGCGAGTCGACCAGCGGCCGGAAATGCTCGGCTCCCGCATCCGCCTTGCGCGATAGCCGGCGCATCAGCTGCACCAGCGCCGGCCCCGGCGCGGTGCTGCCGTTGAGGATTTCGTCGGCCTCGTTCACATCCTCGGCGGATCGCTCGAGCTGCATCAACTGCTGCCGGCGCGCAGCGAGTTCCTCCTCCTCGCCGGGCTCGGGCGCCAGCGCACTCAACTCGTCGACCACGTGACGGGCGTAATCCTCGCGGGCCGCTGCCTCCGCGATCACCTGCCGCTGCGCCGCGGCGGCATCCTCCGCCGCGACCAGCGCAGCGTGAGCCTCTCGCACCGCAACAACCGCGTCCTCCTCGCCGGTAAATGCGTCCAGCAGCGCGCGGTGCGTACCTGCATCGACCAGCGCACGACTGTCGTGCTGACCGTGGATTTCGACGATCATCGACCCGACCGTCTGCAGCAGCCCCGCGCTCACCGGCTGGTCGTTGACGAAGGCGCGCGTCCGCCCGTCGGCGAACTGCACGCGACGCAGGATGATGTCCTCGTCGTCGGCGATGTCGTTGTCGCGGAGCGCCAGCCGCGCCGGGTGTTCGCGCGACAACTGCAGCACGGCGACCACCTGCCCGCTCTCGCAGCCAGAGCGCACCAGCGAGGCATCGCCGCGGCCGCCAAGCGCCAACGTCAGCGCGTCGAGCAGGATCGATTTGCCCGCCCCGGTCTCGCCCGTGAGGACGGTGAGACCGCCGTCCAGCCCGAGATCGAGCTGGTCGATCAGCACGATGTTGCGGACGGACAGCGCACTCAGCATGCCGACCAGGACCCCTCGCGATTCCACCGGAAGGTTAGCGCGTGCGAACCGCCGCGCAATCTAGCGCGACGAGAACAAACAGGCAACGGATTTCGGAGAAGGGTCGGCTCAGCCCTTCTTGAGCGCGTTCTCGAGCGAGGAGCCGGAGACCACCTTGGCTTCGAGGCCCTGCTTCTGCAACAGCGCGTAGGCTTCCTTGTACCAGCTGCTCGCCGGGTAGTTGTGCCCCAGAACGGCGGTCGCGGTCTGCGCCTCGTTGACCAGCCCGAGCGCGAGGTTGGCCTCGGTCAGCCGGTACAGCGCCTCCTCGATGTGCGTCGAGGTCTGGTACTTGTCGACGACCACCTTGAAGCGGTTGATCGCCGCGCCGTACTGCCCATTCCCAAGGTAGTAGCGCCCGACCGACATCTCCTTGCCGGCAAGCTGGTCGGTCGAGACCGACATCTTCTCCCGGGCGTCCTTGGCGTAGTCGGAGTTCGGATAGTTCGCCATCAACAGCTGGAACGTGTCGATGGCGTTGCGCGAGATCTGCTGGTCGCGCGTGATGTCCTTGATCTCAGCGTAGTACGAGCTGCCCTTGAGATAGAGCACGTACGGCACTTCCTTGCTGCCCGGATAGAGCGCCAGGTAGCGATCGGCGGCAAGCACCGCCTCGTCGTACTTGCTCAGCCGGTAATTGGCGTAGATCTCCATGAGCTTGGCGCGCTCATTGAAGTCAGAATACGGGTGCTGCCGTTCCAGCTTCTGCAGCGTCTTGATCGCGGTCTGGAAGCTGCCCTTGTCCATCTGCTCGAGCGCAACCGCATAAAGCGTCTGCGGCGGCACGATCGGCTCTTCCTTGATCTTTGGGGGCCCAAACAGGTTGAACCCGCTGCAGGCCGACAGCACCAGCAACAGGAGTCCTGCCGCAGCAATGCGAACTGCCCGGCCGCGATAAGCCGCCCGATCGATAGATGTCACGATTGCCCCGATCCCGTTACCAGACTGCTGCCTCGAGCGGCCTAGATAGCAATTCCAACCAAACTGTGGCGCTGCCGCCGTTCAGCCCACCGACCGCAGGTACGGTGTGACGGCGATGCCATCGGGCATGTCGTCGAGAGCATCGAACGCGAGCGGCAGGTCCTCGGCCGGAACTATCTCATAGTTGGCCTCACTGGCAAAGAGCCCGTGCAGCACCAGCGCGTTGAGCGCATGGCCGCCCTTGTACGAACGGAACCGGCCGTAGATCGGCAGCCCGCAGAGGGCGAGGTCACCGATCGCATCAAGCAGCTTGTGGCGGACGAACTCGTCCTCGTAGCGCAGCCCGCCGGGATTGAGGATGCGGTCCTCATGCACCGTGATGGAATTGTCGAGCGAGGAGCCAAGCGCATAGCCAGCCTGGCGGAGGATCTTGGCATCCCGGACGAAGCCGAAGGTGCGTGCCCGCGAGACGTCCTCGTAATAGCGGCGCGGCGTCCAGTCGAAGATCATCCGCTGGCGGCCGATCACGCGACTGTCGAAATCGATCTCGAGGTCTAGGGCGCGCCCGTTATAGGGTTCGAGCGCGGCCGAGGCCTCGTTGTTCCGTACCAGCACCTGGCGCATGATCTTGATGTACTTGCGGGTCGCCGGCTGAATGTCGAGGCCGACCGACTTGATGGCTTCGACGAACGGCCCGGCGCTGCCGTCGAGGATCGGGCACTCGGGCCCGTTGAGGGTGATCATGGCGTTGTCGACGCCAAGGCCCGAAAGGGCCGAGATCACATGCTCGACCGTCGCCACCGATACGCTCTCGCCGAGGTCGAGCGTGGTGCAGAGCGTAGTGCGGGTCACTCGCGAGAAGTGCACCGGCACCGGGCCGACTTTCCGGCCGTTCTCGAATTTTCGGGTAATCAGGTAACCGCTGTCGGGAGGCGCTGGCTCGATCGTCAGGGTCACCGGAAGTCCGCCATGGACGCCGAACCCGCTGAACTCGAGGGCATCGGCAAGGGTGCGCTGACGCGCCGACAGCTTCTGCATAAATAAAGACTCCACACCCCCGACGACCCAATCGCGTCTTAGCCAAAAAAAACCCGGCGCGGAAGCCGCACCGGGTCAACATGTGAACCCCCGGGTAAGGGTCGACTAACCGTGTTTCCGCAGGAACGCGGGAATCTCCAGATGCTCCTTGGCAGCCGCTTGGGGGACTGCACGGCCGTGCTGATCGAGCTGCCCCTGGGCGCCTTCGGCATGAGCAGAAGCGTGCGAAGCTCTAGGAGTTCCGGCCTCAATCGCACTCCGCGCCGCGGCGTCCTCGGCGGACGAATAGGCGGTCTCGTCGCGACCGGCCTCACCCTCGGGGCGAATGTTGAAGCCCACGTTCGAGGCCAGCTTCTTGAACAGCGCACGCGCATTCCGCGGCTCGGCGTCCTGCTTTTCTGTCCCGCTGAGTGACCTTCTCGCAACAGCAGGGAGTTCCTCCGTGCGGGGCATCCGGCGCTGCCCGTCCGGGCGTTCCGCGCGCTGCGGTACATGCACGCTCGGTACCGGCGGTTCACGGCGCCGCACCGGCTCCTCGAGGTGGTCGGCAGCTGGAACATACGGCTCTACGATCACCCCGTCATGCTCATAGGCAGCGTCCTGAGGGTGATGCGTGATCGCCTCGGCTACCGCCGCTTCGACGCGCGATTCCACCTCAGGAGTCTCAGCCTGGGCGACGTGAATCGGAGCAGCAATCTGCTCGGGCTGGTGACGGCGCACCTCGAGCGGCTGGCGCGATTGATTCGCCTTCACCGGCTCCATCGCCTGGACCATCGTGGCGTCGGTACCGGTCGCAACCACCGACACGCGGATCGTGCCGTCGAGGTTCGGATCGAACATGGCGCCGAGGATAATGTTGGCGTCGGGGTCGACTTCCTCGCGGATTCGGCTCGCCGCCTCGTCGACTTCGTAGAGAGTCAGGTCGGGGCCGCCGGCGATAGAGATCAGCAGGCCGCGGGCGCCGTGCATCGACACGTCATCGAGCAGCGGGTTGGCGATCGCCGCTTCCGCCGCGTGGCGCGCGCGATCCTCGCCCGAAGCCTCGCCGGTTCCCATCATCGCCTT
>JAEZBF010000155.1 GCA_023427545.1 Pseudomonadota bacterium | reverse complement strand
ACCTCATGGTGAGCCTGTCGAACCACGAGGTCCGGGCTCTAGCTTCAGCACTGCTCTGGCTTGCCCACTCCCCCTTCGGGGTGAGACAATAGCCGTCCGATCCACCACAGGTGCGGCGCCTTGGCTGAATCCGAAACCAGCGAATACCGGCGGAAATTCCTGGTCGTCGTCGACGACACCCCAGAGTGCGACAGGGCGGTCACTTTCGCCGCCCACCGCGTGAAGCGTACCGGCGGCACCGTTGTGCTGCTGGCGGTAATCGAGCCCATCGAGAGCCAGCAGTGGCTCGGGGTCGACGAGGTGCTGCGGGTCGAAGCCCGCGAGCGCGCCGAGGAACTGCTCGATGTGCGGATCGCCCGAATCGCCAAGATCGGCAACATCCGCACCGAAACCGCCATCCGCGAGGGCCGCGCGCCCGAAGCGATCGAGCGGCTGATCCGCGACGACCCCGGTATCGCGATCCTGGTGCTCGCCGCCTCAAAGACCGGCGATGGCCCCGGTCCACTGATCTCGGCATTCGCAACCCGCGGCGCCGGTAACGCATTGCCGGTGCTGATCACCATCGTGCCGGCCGCGATGAGCAGCGAGGATATCGTCGCGGTCACCTGAGCGCCCTTGCTTCATGGGGGCGCAGCGACTATTTTAGAAGCGTTCCAAACGCGAGCTGCGCATGTTCATCCAGACCGAAGCGACGCCCAATCCGGCGACCCTCAAGTTCCTCCCCGGCCGCGAGGTGCTGACCGGCGAGCCGCGCGATTTCCGCGCGCCAGAGGCCGCAACGATCTCTCCTCTCGCCTCCGCGCTGTTTGAGGTGCCCGGCGTCAACGGCGTGTTCCTCGGTTCCGATTTCATCTCGGTGACCAAGGACGATACCGACTGGGCGCACATCAAGCCGGCGGTGCTCGGCGCGATCATGGAGCACTACCTCTCGGGCCAGCCGATCCTGGTCGACGGCACTGCCGACGTCCGGTCGGACGAGGGCGAGTTCTTCGACGAGGGCGACACCGAGACCGTCGAGGTGATCAAGGAGCTGATCGCCACCCGCGTGCGTCCGGCCGTGGCCATGGACGGAGGCGACATCACCTTCAAGGGCTTCCGCGACGGCACGGTGTTCCTGCACATGCAGGGCGCCTGCTCGGGCTGCCCGTCCTCGACGGCGACGCTGCGCAACGGCATCGAGAACCTGCTGCGCCACTTCGTGCCCGGCGTCGAAACCGTCCAGCAGGTCTGATCGACCGCGTGAAAACCGGGTCGCGGCGTGCTGCTCCGCGACCTACACTGGCGCCTTGGTTGACAGGGACGCCCGCCATGACCCAGCAGCAGCTTTTCACGCCACACTCCGACTACGAGACGGTTCGCGCCGCAATCGCCTATCTGAGCGAAGCGCCGGCCGACGAGCTCGACCTGCCCGGGTTTTCCCGCGCGCTCGGCAAGACCGACCGGCAGCTGACCGATCTCTTCCGCCGCTGGTGCGGGCTGACGCCCAAGAGCTTCGCGCAAGCCGTGGCGCTCGATCACGCCAAGCGGCTGCTGGCGCAGCGCGAAAGCGTGCTGGAGACGACCTACGCCGTCGGCTTGTCCTCGCCGTCGCGGCTGCACGATCTGTTCGTGACCCACGAGGCGATGCCGCCGGGGGCCTGGCGAGCGAGGGGCGAGGGGCTGGAGATGACGTGGGGCGCGGCGCCCTGTCCATTCGGCATCGCTGTGATCACCACCACGCCGTGGGGTATCTCGGGCATCGGCTTTGCCGATGGCGAAACCGGCGTAAAGGCGGCATTCGAGGACCTCGCCAACCGCTGGCCCAATGCCCGCTATTCCCGGAACGATGCCGCCATGGCGCCGATTGCCGCGAGGGTGTTCGATCGCAGCCGCTGGAATCCCGAGGAGCCGGTGCGCGTCGTGCTGATCGGCACGGATTTCGAGGTCAAGGTCTGGCAGACCCTGCTCAAAATCGGCGTTGGGAGGGCATCGACCTATGCCGAAGTCGCGCGCCGGATCGGCCGTCCGACCGCCGCCCGGGCGGTGGGCGCGGCGGTGGGCAAGAACCCGATCTCGTTCGTCGTGCCCTGCCACCGCGTCGTGGGCAGCAGCGGCGGCCTCACCGGCTACCACTGGGGTGTGCCACGAAAGCGCGCGATCCTGGGCTGGGAGAGCGGGGTGGTGAGCGGAGGTTAGGGTGCCACGCCCTTGTGGTTCGACATGCTCACCACGAGGGCTGCTGATTGCTCGGTGCTTCTGAGGACCTCATTGAGGCGTGTCGAACCAGCGCGGTCCGGGCGATGCCTAGACCGTCACGCTCTCCACCACCTTCCCATCCGCTCCGATCCGGTAGACGATCGGCTCGCCGGTCGCGAGCTCGCGCTTGAGGATCTGCTCGGGCGTCAGCTCTTCGAGCTTCATCACCAGTGCGCGCAGCGAATTGCCGTGAGCGGCAACGAGGATGGTTTCGCCTCGCATCACGCGCGGCGCGATCTCGCGCTCGTAGTAGGGCAGGGCGCGCGCTGCGGTGTCCTTGAGACTCTCGCCGCCGGGCGGGGGCACGTCGTAGGAGCGGCGCCAGATCAGCACCTGCTCCTCGCCCCACTTGGCGCGCGCATCGTCCTTGTTGAGGCCGGAGAGGTCGCCGTAGTCGCGCTCGTTGAGCGCCTGGTTGCGCACGATGGTGAGGTTGGCGATGCCCATCTCCTCGAGGATAAGGTCGAGCGTGTGCTGCGCCCGCTTGAGGGCGGAGGTGTAGGCGACCTCGAACGTCAGCCCGGCTGCGCCGAGGCGCTGGCCGGCCTTCTTCGCCTCGCCAATGCCTTTCTCGGTCAGGTCAGGGTTGCGCCAGCCGGTGAAGAGGTTCTTGAGGTTCCACTCGCTCTCGCCGTGGCGCACGAGGATCAGCGTTCCGCTCATCGTCACTCCTTGAGGCCCAGCACGTCGGCCATGTCGTAGAGACCCGCGGGCTGGTTGCGTGCCCAGAGCGCTGCGCGGACTGCGCCTTGCGCGAAGAGTCCGCGGGCCTCGGCGCGATGGACCAGCTCGAGGCGCTCGCCGTTGCCGGCGAGGATCACGGTGTGATCGCCGACGACGGTGCCGCCGCGCAGGCTCTGGAAACCGATCACGTCGGCTTCCCGTGCGCCGGTGTGGCCATCGCGAACGCGGACCGCGTGCTGCGCGAGACTGACCTGGCGCCCCTCGGCCGCCGCCTGCCCCAGCAGCAGCGCCGTGCCGGACGGCGCGTCCACCTTGCGGTTGTGGTGCATCTCGAGAATTTCGATATCGAAGTCGGCGAGGGTGGCGGCCGCCTTGCGCACCAGTGCGGCGAGCACGTTCACCCCAAGGGAGAAGTTGCCCGACATGACGATCCGGGCACCGGCCTTGGCGGCTTCGGCGATCGCCGCCTTGTCGGCGTCCGAACAGCCGGTGGTGCCGATGACGTGGATCATGCCGCGTTCGGCGGCGGCGCGGGCGAGGGCCACGCTGGCAGCGGGGGCGGTGAAATCGAGCACGGCATCGGCTTTGCCGAGGGCGCCCATGACGTCATCGGTGATCGTCAGGTTCAGCGGTGGCAGCCCGGCGAGAACCCCAGCGTCGGTCCCGACGGCCGGAGAGCCGGCGCGCTCGAAGGCGGCAGCGAGCGACAGCCCGGGAGTGGATGTGACGGCACGGATGTTGGCGAGCCCCATGCGGCCACCCGCACCGGCGATCGCGACGCGCAGGTCGCTCGCGGAGCTCCCGGCCATGCCC
>JAEZBF010000172.1 GCA_023427545.1 Pseudomonadota bacterium | reverse complement strand
AGAAAGACCCACGCGATCCCGCCTGCGACCTCGTGATCGCGTGGGTCTTTCTCGATACGCCTGCACGCGCAGCGTTTCGGAACGCACTGCCCCTCGACGAAGGCACCTGGGCCCGCGCCCGCGGCTGGGCTCTGTGGAAGGCGCTCCTCGTATGGGCGCGTAACCTGCCGCGCAATCCGGCCGAGTACCCGCCGGAAGAGGTCGTCGCCACCGTAATCGCGGAGCACCGGCAACGGCGCTAGACACCTGAACCAGCCCAGAACCACCGGACTGCCTCCACAACGCACTCCTGCTTGCGCCGAACCGTACGTTACGGTACGACGCTGCCGCACATCCGGGAGCGACCCTTGAGCGCTGTCCTTGCCACGACCGACGAGACCTTCACCCCGCGCCAGCAGCAGGTGCTGAGCGCGGCGCTGGAGCTGCTCGTCTCGCAGGGCGATGCCCTGACGATGACTGCGGTGGCGCGGCGCGCGAGTTGCTCGAAGGAGACGCTCTACAAGTGGTTCGGCGGCCGCGATGGCCTGCTCGCCGCGATCGTCCAGTGGCAGGCAGCCAAAGTCCGTGCGCCGCGGCTGGATCGGCGAGGGCTCGACGCCCCTGCCCTGCGCGCCAGCCTCGTCCAGTTCGCCCGCGATCTTCTCGCGACGCTCACCGGCGAAGTCTCGGTCGCGCTGAACCGGATGGCAATCACTCACGCCGCCTCGGAAACCAGCGAACTCGGTCCGATCATGCGCCGGCACGGCCCCGCCGCCGTGCGCAGCCGGCTTATTCCGGTCCTCGAGGCGGGCCGCACCGCCGGCTTGCTGCGGTTTTCCGATAGCGAAGACGCCTACCGCACCTTCTTCGGGCTCGTCGTGCGCGACACCCAGATTCGCCTGCTGCTCGGCGAAGCGCTTGAGCTCGACGAAGCAGCAATCGACGCCGCCGCCACACAGGCGGTCACTCAGTTCCTTGCCCTTCATGGGCCAACCGGCAACGCCAAACGGGGAGTATGACCATGCGCGTTTATTACGATCGGGATGCCGATCTCAACATCATCAAATCCAAGAAGGTCGCGATCGTCGGCTACGGCTCGCAGGGCCATGCCCACACGCTGAACCTGCGCGACTCGGGCGTCACCAACGTGGTGTCGGCGCTGCGTCCAGGTGGCGCTTCGGCCAAGAAGGCCGAGGGAGAAGGGCTCAAGGTCATGTCGATCGCCGAGGCTGCCGCGTGGGCCGACGTGATCATGATGCTGATCCCCGACGAGCTGCAGGCCGACGTCTACAAGAACGAGATCGAGCCCAACATCCGCGACGGCGCCGCGATTGCCTTCGCGCACGGCCTCAATGTCCACTTCAACCTGATCGAGCCCAAGAAGTCGGTGGACGTGATCATGATCGCGCCCAAGGGCCCGGGCCACACCGTACGCGGCGAGTTCCAGAAGGGCGGCGGCGTGCCATGCCTGATCGCCGTGCACCAGGACGCCTCCGGCAATGCCCAGGACATCGCCCTGGCTTACGCCTCCGCCATCGGCGGCGGCCGCTCGGGCATCATCGAGACCAACTTCCGCGAGGAATGCGAGACCGACCTGTTCGGTGAGCAGGTCGTCCTTTGCGGCGGTCTCGTCGAGCTCATCCGCGGCGGGTTCGAGACGCTGGTCGAGGCCGGCTATGCGCCCGAGATGGCCTACTTCGAGTGCCTGCACGAGGTGAAGCTGATCGTCGACCTGATCTACCAGGGCGGCATCGCCAACATGAACTACTCGATCTCCAACACCGCCGAGTGGGGCGAGTACGTTTCGGGTCCGCGCATCATCAACGAGGACACCAAGAAGGAGATGAAGCGCGTGCTGCACGACATCCAGTCGGGCAAGTTCACCTCCGAGTGGATGCAGGAACACAGGTCCGGCGCTTCCCGCTTCAAGGCTACGCGCCGCATGCACGACAGCCACCAGATCGAGGAAGTCGGCGAGCGGCTGCGCGGCATGATGCCGTGGATCAAGGCCGGCGCGCTGGTCGACAAGAGCAAGAACTAGTCGGCCACAGCGCTACGTTGCCTTCTCCCGACCTGCGGAGAAGGCCATTCCGAACCGACGCGGGGCGGACGATCAGCCCCGCGTTATCGTCTCTACCATCAGCCGAACGGCATCGGCGGGCTTCAGTCCCGCCTCCCGCACCAGCGTCCGCCAGGTGTGGAAGCTCAGTGCAAGGTGCAGCGCGGCCAAGCCGGTTTTGCTGAGGCCCGCCGCCAGCGATCCGGCGATCGCTTCGAGGCCGGGCGCGAAGCGCAAGGCGGCGATCTTGCGCACCGGCTCGTGCTGCTCCGCATCGCGCAGCACCGCGGCAGTGAGCGTCTCGTTACGCGCGAACCAGTCGTAGAGGGCGGTAAGCGCCTTCGTCAGCCGCGCCTCCGGATCGTTCAGCGTGTCCCACTCCTCCGGCGAAGGCATCGGCTCGCGCTCGAGGTGCGTCCCCGAGCAGGCCATGAGCAGCGACCATTCGTCGGGAAAATGCGCATAGACGGTATGCCGCTGCACGCCTGCGCGCTCGGCGATCTGGCTGACCGTGGTGCGCGCCGGGCCGACCTCGGTGTGGAACGCGAGCGTGGCGTCGATGATCCGCGCGCGGGTCTCGGCTTCCCTCTCGGCCCGCCGGGTCTTGGTGTAGGTTCTTGCCGTCATATTTCTCTGCACACCCGTGTGCACTCATTCAGGTGCGGTTCAGTTTCCATTGCACATATGTGTACCGGCAATTTCGACGGAACTCCAGAGGGAGCAATGGACATGGACAAGCCAACCTTTATCGGCGCCAAGAGGGTCGCGCCGGACACCACGACCTTCCGGAGCTTTGCTCCGATTCCGGGCCTCGGCATCCTGCCGGTCAACGCGCATCTGATCCACGCCCGCGAGCCGGTGCTCGTCGATACCAGCTGGGTCGGCGTTTCGGCCGAGTACCTCGAGGCGCTGCAAAAGGCGATCGATCCTACCGACCTCAAGTGGATCTGGATCAGCCACACCGACCTCGACCACGTCTTTAACCTCGAGGCCGTGATGGCTATGGCGCCGCAGGCCAAGGTGGTGATCGCCGGCCTTGGCGCCGCCAAGTTCGGGCTGCGCGGCAACTTCGACATGAGCCGGCTGCATGTGCTCGAAGCCGGCCAGCGGCTCGACGTCGGCGACCGCGAGCTCGTCTCGGTCAAGCCGGTGATCTACGACGCACCCGAAACCAACGGCTTCTTTGACACCAAGACGCGCGTGCTCTTTTCCGCCGACGCTTTCGGGGCTCTGCTCGACGGGGCGCGCGAGGAGATCGAGGAAATCCCCGATCAGGTGCTCCGCGACGGCCAGACCGCCTGGGCGAGCGTCGATGCGCCCTGGCTCGGCTGGGCGGACAAGTCGATGTGCGGCAAGCTCCTGGCGGACGTCGAGCGGCTCGACCCCTCGACCATCATCTCCGGTCACCTGCCTGCGACGCCCACGCGCCACGTGCGCAAGGTGCTGGGCAACCTGCTCGGAGCGATGGGCGCCGGACGGTTCGGCGGTCCGGATCGCGAGACCATCGAGGGCCTTTTCGCAGAGATGGCGGGGGTGGCGTGATGGGCACCATCCTCGACGCCCGGCGCTTCGCCAAGCTCAACGTCCCGCAAGTGAGCAGGACGGCTCTCAACGGCTGCAAAGGCCCCGCCTGCCCTGCCTTCGATCTCTGCCAGGGCCGCTGCGCGACCCGGCAGTCACAACCGCGCATTCACCCGGACGGCGGCGTGTGGATCGAGCCGAGGGGGTGAGCGTGGGGCACCTGTTCGACTGGATGGCGAAGCGGGAGCCGGGAGCAGAAGAGACGGAGCGAGGCTATGGCGGGGCTCTTCACTCTCGGTGCGCGCCCCACCCCCCACCCCAACCCTCCCCGCGCGGGGGGAGGGAGGAGCAAGCGGCACCCTTCTCGTGCCGTCGCCGGCGCCTGCGGTCCGGACTCCCTCCCCTGCGGGGAGGGTAGCGTAGCTGCTCGCAGGGTGAGCTAGCGAAGCTAGGGTGGGGGTATCCTTCTGCCCCCGTGCCTGCCCCCTACGAGTGAGT
>JAEZBF010000163.1 GCA_023427545.1 Pseudomonadota bacterium | reverse complement strand
GCCTTGTTTTCGCATTCGAGCTGTTCGAGTTCGGGCTTGCTGTCGGCGACGATGCCGGCGCCCGACTGCACGTAGAACTTGCCATCCGAGACGATCGCGGTGCGCAGGATAATGCAGGTGTCCATCGTGCCGTCGGCGCCAAAGTAGCCGACGCAGCCGCCATAGATGCCGCGGCGGGATTTCTCGAGCTCGTCGATGATCTCCATGGCCCGCACCTTCGGCGCGCCCGAGACGGTGCCTGCCGGGAAACCTGCGGTGAGGGCGTCAACGAAATCGTATTGCGGGTCGAGCTGTCCCACCACATTGGAGACGATGTGCATAACGTGGGAATAGTACTCGAGGAAGAACTTGTCGGTGACCTTTACCGAGCCGATCTTGCTGACCCGGCCAACGTCGTTCCTGCCGAGGTCGAGGAGCATCAGGTGCTCGGCCAGCTCCTTTGGGTCGGCCATGAGCTCGTCGGCCATTTCCTTGTCGCGGGCGGGCGTGCTGCCGCGCTTGCGGGTGCCGGCGATCGGTCGGATCGTCACCTCGTTGTCCTTGAGCCGGACGAGGATCTCGGGGCTCGAGCCCGCGACGGCAAAGCTCCCGAAGTCGAGGAAGTACATATAGGGGGAGGGGTTGGTCCGCCGCAGCGCACGGTAAAGCGCCGTGGCCGGCAGCGCGAAATCGGCTGAAAAGCGCTGGCTGAGGACAACCTGGAAGATGTCCCCGGCAGCAATGTACTCCTTGGCCCGTGCCACCATCTCTCCATACTCGGAGACCGAGGTGTTGCTGGTCACCTCAATCGGATCGAGCTCAGGCAGGTTGGAGGCGTAGGGCAGGGCGCGTCCAAGCCTCGCCACGGCGTCGTCGATCCGGCTCTGGGCACCCTCGTACGCCTGCCGCGCCGTAACACCCTCGCGGACGTAGACGGGGGCCGTGAGGTAGAGCTCATCCTTCAGCGTGTCGAAAATGGCGAGCACCGAGGGCCGCATGAGGATCGCATCTGGGAGCCCGAGGTCATCGGGGTTGTCGTCCGGCAGCTCCTCCATCTGGCGGACCATGTCATAGCCGAGGTAGCCGTAGATGCCCGCCGCCGTTGAGGGCAGGCCCGCGGGCACTTCAATCTGGCTATCGGCCACCAGCCGCCGCAGCGCCTCGAGCGGCGGCTCGGTGACAGGCGCAAAGTCGTCCGGGGCCATGCCGGCGTTCCGGTTGATGCTGGCGCTTCCGGCCGAGACCTTGAGGATGATGTCGGGGAGCAGTCCAATCATCGAGTAACGGCCGCGCGTGGACCCTCCCTGCACGGACTCGAGCAGGAACGTGTTCTCCCGCCCGGCGGCAAGCTTCAGGTACGTGCCGACCGGCGTTTCGAGATCGGCGACGACACGACGGAACAGGATCTGCGCCTGACCCGCCTCGTAGCGCTCGCAGAAGCTGCGATAGTCGTCCGCCATCGACTCATTGCCCATTGCCGGAGAGCAGCTGGCTAAGCGCCGCCTGGTTCTCGTGGACGCCATAGTCGGCACGTACGCCGCTGACGAAATCCGAGAACATGCCGTCGCGCGTGCCGTTCTCCACGTATCCGGTGACCTGTGCGTTCGACGCCTCCGGCGGGGTCACCTCGGTGACCTCGAACACGACGTACTCGCCGTCGCCGTTCTTTGCGGAGCCAATCAGACCGGGACCACCTGCGAATGCGGCGGTGGCAACGTCGGGATTGATGACCGGCGTGCCGTCGCCGCTGCGGGAAATAGCGGGCGAGGTCGTCGGGAACAGCCCCATGCCTGCGGCGATGTCATCGAGCGAGCCGCCAGCCTTGATCTGGTCCACCAGCTTCTGCGCCTCGGCAGCAGCCGCTGCGTCGGTACGCTGCGCCATGATCTCGTCGTGAACAACGTCGCGAACCTCATCGAGCGTCTGGTCGCGGGCGGGTTCCACCGACTTGAGGTCGAACCAAAGGTTGCGGTTCGAGGCGAGTGCTACGGTGGCGGCAAGCTTGCCCTGCTCGGCACCAAAGATTGCGGTCGTGACCTTGGCGCGATCGGTGGGTTCCAGGTGATCGACAGCCTCGAGTGCCGCCCCGTCATCGGTCAGCTTCACTTCCTTGACCGGAAGGTTGAAGCGTTCGGCAATCTCGCCCAGCGGCTTGAAGGCAGCGCGCAACTCCTCGATCTGGTCGAGGATGTCGTTGATCTCGTTGCGAGCCTGCTGCTCGGCCAAAACCTGGCGGATCTGTTCCTTGACCTCCTCAAGGGCGGGGGTGCCGCCCGGCTCGATTGCGGAGACGCCGACAGCGCGCTCGCCAGCAACGCCGGGGATGATCGTGAAATCGCCAAGCGAGAGTCCGAAGGCGGCATTGGCCAGCGTGGCGTCGATGATCTGCGCCTTGGTCATGGTGCCAAGTGCGGTGACCTGAAGGTTGTTCTCCTGCGCCAGCTGGGCAAGCGTCTTGCCCGCAGCCTTGCCGGCTTCGAACGCCGCCTTCAGCTCCGGGCTGGGCAGCACGACCTGTTGCACAGTGCGCTGCTCGGGCTTGCCCAGGGTCGCCTTGGTGCGCTCGAACTCAGCCTGGATATCGGCGTCGCTCACCGTCTTGTTGGCGGCGAGCGTTGCGGGCGAGAGCAGCAGCACGTCGGCCGTGCGTGTCTCCTTGGTGCGGAACTCGGTCTGGTGCTCCTTGAGGTAGGCAGCGAGCTCTTCCTCCGTCGGATCGGTCACGTCCGGCAGGGTCGCGGCGTTCAGCACAACGTATTTCAGGGTGCGCGTGTCGCCGGCGTAGCGGTTGACCAGCTCGATGGCTGCCTGCGGCACGGTGGCATCAGCGAAAAGGCCGGCCGCGAGCTGCTGCCGACGCGCCGCGCGGGTCTGAAGCTCGAAGTAGTCGCCCTCGGTGTAGCCGTTCTGCTGCAGCACGCGCAGGAAGTTCTGCCGGTCGAACGCGCCAAGGCCGCCCGCAAACGAGGGGTCCTCGCGCAGCATCTTGGCGAGCCGTGCGTCCGAGACGCCAATCCCCATCGAGCTCGCGAGCTGGTTGATCGCTGCGTCGGCGGCGAGCTGGCCAAGGACCATGCCGGGGATGCCCATAGCGGTGGCCTGGTCGAGAGTGGGCATCGAGCCCATCTGCTGCGCCAGCTGGTTGAGCTGCGTGTTGTAGGCGCGCTGGTAGTCGCGCAGGGTGATGTCCTGTTCGCCGACACGCGCCACGGTATTGGTGCCGAGGTCGGTAATGACATTGGAGATGCCGAAGGCACCGAAGCTGACGATCAGCACGCCGAAGAGGATCTTGGCGGCCCAGGTCTGGGAAAAGGCGCGCAGGGCACTGAGCATAAAGAAATATCCAACTGGGCTCGATCGGGCCGCGGATACTAGACAGCGGCCGTCCGGGCGGGCAAGGCACTACTAGAGTTCTGGCGGGGTTATGGCAAACCCGGTTCAGGCGCAAGAGCAGGCACAAGGATAGCGCGAGGTGGAGATCACACCGCTGATCGCGGGCAACTGGAAGATGAATGGGGTGTCGGCTTCCTTGGCCGAGGTGCAAAAGCTCGGCGCGCTCCTCTCAGCGGGCGAGCGGCCGCGGTGCACTGTTGCGATCTGCCCGCCCGCGACCCTGCTCCAGGCTATGACGCAGATGGCCGCGACCAGCGGCATCGTCACCGGGGGGCAGGACTGCCATCCAAAGAGCAGCGGCGCGCACACCGGAGACATCAGCGCGGTCATGCTCGCCGATGCGGGCGCGCGCTATGTCATCGTCGGCCATTCCGAGCGGCGTGCGGACCATGGCGAGACCGATGCACTCGTTGCTGCCAAGGCCGCGGCAGCGCATGGAGCCGGGCTCGTGCCGATCATCTGCGTCGGCGAAACGCGTGCGCAGCGCGACGCCGGCACAGCGCTTGCGGTCGTCGAGGATCAGCTGGCGGGCTCCGTGCCCGAGAGTGCCGGCACCCATGATGTGGTGATCGCCTATGAGCCGGTCTGGGCGATCGGCACCGGTCTGACGCCGACGAGCGCGGACATCGGGGAGATGCACGGGCACATCCGGGCGCTGCTGCTAAAGAGGTTCGAGGGCCGCGGCGGCGGGGTGCCAATCCTCTATGGCGGCTCGCTCAAGCCGGCGAATGCGCGCGAGATCCTGCGCATCGCGGATGTGAATGGCGGGCTGATCGGGGGCGCAAGCCTCTTGGCGGATGACTTCCACGCCATTATCTCAGCGGTCTGAACATGCGCCCGGACTTGGCGGGGGCGTGGCCGCTGGCGTTTTGCGCGTGCCGCGTGTAGAACCCGCCGCGCATTACAAGGTGAAACTGGGACGAGAATGGCGAACGTACTGATTGTTGCCTATCTGCTGATCGTTCTGGCGCTGATCGCAGTCATCCTGCTGCAGCGCTCGGAGGGCGGCGCGCTGGGCATCGGCGGGGGCACGGGCGGCGGACTGGTGTCCGTGCGCGGCTCGGCCAATCTCCTGACCCGCACCACTGCCATCCTCGCGGCGCTGTTCTTTGCGACCGCCATAGGGCTCACGATCCTGTCCGAAATCGACCGCCGCTCGCGCGGCATTCTCGCGCAGGCCGCCGACAGCGTCGGCAGCGAGACCAGCACCTCGACCAACATCCTAGATTCGCTGAACCTCAATCCGGGCCAGCTCGACAACAGCCTGCCCGTGCCGCAGACCGCGCCACCGGCGGCGACCACCACGACGAGCACTCCGGCGCCGGCTCCCGCCGCCGCAGCCGGCAACGATCCTGCGCTGGCCTTGCCGCAGGCTGAGGCGACACCAACCACGGCGCCGGCAATGGCTCCCGCCAACGACACCACTCCGGCGCAACCGATGTCAGCCCCGGCAACGGCACCGGCAGCGCCGGCTCAATAATCGACCGCGCAGCGCGGTGACGAAGAGGGGATGGCGACATCCCCTCGTCTGTTTTGGAGGCTCGGCAGCGTGCCGCTTTCGAATCGCTTTCCCGAACTGGTAGGGTGAGGGCCCATGGCTCGGTACGTATTCATCACCGGAGGCGTGGTTTCCTCGCTTGGCAAGGGTCTCGCCTCCGCCGCACTGGGGGCGGTGCTTCAGGCGCGCGGCTACAAGGTGAGGCTGCGCAAGCTCGACCCCTACCTCAACGTCGATCC
>JAEZBF010000150.1 GCA_023427545.1 Pseudomonadota bacterium | reverse complement strand
CATCAGCGCGATGCGCTTGAGCAGAACCCACGCGAGGGCAAGGGCGAGCACCATCGCGCCCATGAACCAGGCGGTGGCCGCGAAGATGTCGGCGCGGCCGTTGACGATGAAGAAGACCACGAGCGGCCCGATCTCGAGGGCCATCTTGATCAGCTGCGGCCGCAGCTCGTCCCAGTTGGGCTCGTCGGTTCCGGCTTGCCGGGTCAACGCAGTACTCCTTCCCCGCCGGCTATCGCTTTGGCGAAATCGTCCGCCGCGAACGCCTCCAGATCCTCCACCTTCTCGCCGACGCCGATGAAGTGCACCGGGAGGCCGAATTTTTTCGCGATGGCCACGAGGATGCCGCCGCGCGCGGTGCTGTCGAGCTTGGTCATGACCAGCCCCGTGACGCCCGCTCTTTGTCCGAAGATTTCGACCTGATTAAGGGCGTTCTGTCCAGTGGTGGCATCGAGCGTCAACAAGGTTGCGTGTGGCGCGGTCGGATCGACCTTGCGGATGACGCGGATGATCTTTTCGAGCTCACCCATCAACTCGTCGCGGTTCTGCAGCCGCCCGGCGGTGTCGATGACCAGCACTTCGGTGCCGTTCGCCCTGGCTTCGGTGACCGCATCGAAGGCGAGGCCGGAGGCATCGGAGCCGGCAGGGCGGGTGATGACGGGGGCGCCGGTGCGCTGGCCCCAGACCTGGAGCTGTTCGATCGCTGCGGCGCGGAAGGTGTCGCCCGCCGCGAGCATCACCGAGCGGCCCTGCGAACGCAGCTTCTCGGTGAGCTTGCCGATGGTCGTGGTCTTGCCCGAGCCATTGACGCCGACCATCAGGATGACGAACGGGCGGTGGGCCGGGTCGATCTCCAGGGGACGGGCTACGGGCTCGAGGATGCGGGCGACTTGACCCGCGAGAACCTGCCGGACCTCGGCGGCCGTGATGTCGCGGTCGAAGCGGTCGCGGCGGAGCGCATCGGTGACCTCGGCGGCCATGTCGACGCCGAAGTCGGCCTGGATCAGCACGTCCTCGAGATCCTGCAGCATCGTCTCGTCGAGCCGCTTTTTGGTGAAGACGGCCGAAATGTTGGTGCTGAGCTGGTCGGACGAGCGCTTGAGACCGCCCGATAGACGCTGGAACCAGCTGCGCACGGCGGCGACAGGCGCAGGTTCCGGGGCAGCGGGGGCGGGCTGGAAAAGCGGCGCTACCGTTTCGGGCGGAGACGGCGCGGGGGTGGGGTCTGGCGGCAGAACCGCCGGCGGGATCGGCGTCGAGTGCACCGGCGTGGGTGGGGTGACCGGACGGTGAGCCTCGACCTCCTCGATGAAGTCGGGAGTGGCCTCGGGCGGTCCGGCAAGTGCGTGCTCGGCCGGCTCGGCCGGCAGCGCGGGAGGCGGCGCCGGCATGGGGGGAGGTGGAGGAGTAGGGACCGGATCGGGGTTGGTCTGCGGGCGAACACCCAGCAGGCGCTCGAGCCAGTCGCGCTTCTTTTCAGTCATGCGGCAGCCTTGAACGCTTCGCCGACCAGGCCGGTGGCGGTGGTCCCGACGACGCGCGCGGTGACGATCTCACCGGCAGCATGGCCGGGCAGGGCGATCGGCGTGAACTGGGTGGTGCGGCCGAGACCCTCGCGCTCGACCAGCACGCTTTCGATACGTCCGAGCCGGCTTTCGAGATGGCTGGCGAAGCGGCGGGCGCCGGCCTCGCGCAGGCGCCTGGCACGCGCACGTGCAACGCCCCCGCCGACCTGCGGCATGCGTGCGGCGGGCGTTCCCGGGCGCGGAGAATAGGGGAAGACGTGAAGGTAGGTCAGTGACGCCTCTTCGACGATGCGCAGGGAGTTCTCGAACATCTCGTCGGTTTCGGTGGGGAAGCCGGCGATGATGTCGGCGCCGAACACCATGTCGGGCCGGCGGGCGGAAAGATCGGTGACGAAAGCGAGCGTATCGGCGCGCAGGTGACGGCGCTTCATCCGCTTGAGGATCATGTCGTCGCCCGACTGCAGGGACAGGTGCAGGTGCGGCATCAGCCGCTGGTCGGAGACGATGGCGTCGGTCAGCGCGGCGTCGGCCTCGATCGAATCCATCGAGGAGATGCGCAGGCGCGGCAGGTCGGGGCCGTACGAGGTGATGTCGACCCCGGTCAGCACCACCTCGCGGTAGCCGTTGCCGACGAGCTTGCGGACCTGCTCGACCACCGCGCCCATCGGCACCGAGCGCGACGGGCCGCGGCCGTAGGGGATGATGCAGAAGGTGCAGCGGTGATCGCAGCCGTTCTGGACCTGCACGAAGGCGCGGGTGCGGCCATCGAGCCCCTCGATCAGGTGACCCGCGGTCTCACGCACGCTCATGACATCGTTGACCTGGACCTTGTCGTTGAGCGGTACGCCGAACGCCATCGGCATGTAGGCGTCGGCCTTCAGCTTGTCGGCGTTGCCAATGACGAGATCGACCTCCTCCATGTCGGCGAAGGCGCGCGGCTCGGTCTGGGCGGCGCAGCCGGTGACGATGATGCGGCGGCCGGGGTTGTCGCGGCGGGCGCTGCGGATCGACTGCTTCGCCTGGCGCACGGCTTCGGCGGTAACCGCACAGGTGTTCACGATCAGCGCGTCGGCAAGGCCGGCCTTCT
This sequence comes from Pseudomonadota bacterium, assembly GCA_023427545.1. GTDB lineage: Bacteria > Pseudomonadota > Alphaproteobacteria > Rhizobiales > Devosiaceae > JAEZBF01. The sequence goes on along the minus strand of JAEZBF010000150.1, from coordinate 1,816 downwards.
CAGCCTCCGCCTTCATCACCTCGGATTCGTAGGTGTTGAGCCTGCAGCCGAAGGTGAGCGTTTCGACCGCCATGATCAGGCGGCCTCGTGCTCGCGCACCCATGCGCCGGTCTGCGGGTCGAAGGTGCCGGCGAACTCGAACTCCGCCGGCCCGGTGAGGATGACGTGGTCGTCCGCGCGCCATTCGATCTTGAGGTCGCCGCCCGGCAGGGTGACGGTCGCGGTCCGGTAGGTCCGCCGGGTGCGGGCGCCGCTGACCACCGCCGCGCAGGCCGCGGTGCCGCAGGCCTTGGTGAGCCCGGCGCCACGCTCCCAGGTGCGCAGGATGATGTGGTCGGGCGCGATCACCTGGGCGATCGAGATGTTCGCCCGCTCGGGAAAGATCGGGTGGTTCTCGAGCAGCGGCCCGAAGCGGTCGAGCGCGTACTCCCAGACGTCGTCCTTGACCCAGAACACCGCGTGCGGATTGCCCATCGACACCGCCGAAGGCGAGTGCAGCACCGGCGCATCGATCGGCCCGATCTGCAGTTCGATGGCACGGGTGTCGCGGAATTCTTCGGCCAGGGGAATGCGCTGCCAGTCGAACTCGGGCTTGCCCATGTCGACCGAAATGGAGCCGTCGGCATGCTCCTCCCCGGTAAGGATACCGGCGATGGTCTCGAAGACGTAGGTCTTTTCGCCGGTTTCGGCGGCGAGCGCCTGAACGACGCAGCGCATGCCGTTGCCGCAGGCCTGCGCACGGGAGCCATCGGAATTTATGATCTCGATGTAGTTCGCGGTGCCCGGCGTGCGCGGATCATGGATCGCCATGATCTGGTCGAACCGGGTCGCCGGATCGGTGTTGACGGCAATCGCAGCGTCCGCAGCCACTCGGTCGGTACGCCCACGCATGTCCGCAACGATGATCTCGTTGCCGAGCCCGTTCATCTTGAGGAATGGGGCATTGGACATGTGAAGCGTGGCCTCGGCCGGTTGGCTCGCGGCCTATATGGCGCAGAACCGCGGCAAATTCCAGTTGCGAGCCCGTTGTGCCCGGACCTCGTGGTTCGACAAGCTCACCATGAGGCCCTCCGACGCTCATCAGCCCTCATAGTGAGCCCGTGGAACCAAGAGGGCGTGGCACCAAGCGGCTATACCCATTTGCCTTTGCGCATCGTCGGGACGCGGTTGCCGTCCTTGATGCCGTCGGGGGCGATACGGCGGCGGCCGTTATAGGCCAACCGCCTTCTTCAGAACCTCGTTGATCCGGGACTGCCATCCCGGTCCACCCGCCTTGAAGCGATCCACAACCTCCGGGCTAAGCCGGATCGAAACCGCCACCTTTCGAGGAGCAACCTGGGGGCCGCGCGTCCGAGGGAAAGACTTGAGCTGCTCCGCCGTCAGAACCTCTTGAGGAGGCTTCGCCTGCCTGAAGTCTTCCTCCGTCCATTCCGGATTGTCTTCGTCAATCATCACCTTGCGGGACATAGCGCTTCATCTCTTTCTCATGCGCCCGGCGAAGACTGATCGCCCGGATGTGCTCATTTCTTGTCACGAAAGCGAGACAGTGGGCCCGACCATCGATCAGCCCCATGCACGATATCGTGGCTCGGCATCACTGAACCGCGTGTCCTCACGAACCGCCAGGATCTCGAGGTCCGACGCGCGAGAGAGCGAGAAACCGTGCTTGGCGACGTTCAGTCTGTCCTTTTCCGGATCGAACTCTATCGTCACGACTGTATATACAATCTGCTAGCTATCACGTCAAGCTGATTGTATATACGCCGGATCACACCCATTCGCCTTTGCGCATGACCGGCACGCGGTTGCCGTCCTT
>JAEZBF010000090.1 GCA_023427545.1 Pseudomonadota bacterium | reverse complement strand
AGTCGAAGCTGAGCTGGTGGGTGATGGCGCCCCAGAGCAGGTACCCGCCGGTGGTGTGCAGCACGCCCTTGGGCTTCCCGGTCGAACCCGAAGTATAGAGGATAAACAGCGGATCCTCGGCACTCATCGGCTCGGGCGGGCAATCGGCGGAGACGCCGGCTTCGACATCATCGTACCAGACGTCCCTGCCCTCCTTCATGTCGACGGGATTGCCGGTCACTCGTGTGACGATGACCCGCGTCACGCCCTGAGCCTTGGCCAATGCCTCGTCGACGTTCTTCTTGAGCGGGATCAGCTTTCCGCCACGGCGGCCCTCATCGGCCGTGAGGACGATCTTGCTGTCGCAGTCGTTGATGCGGCCGGCGATCGAATCCGGCGAAAAGCCACCGAAGATGACGGAATGAACTGCGCCGATGCGGGCGCAGGCGAGCATGGCGACGGCAGTCTGGGGCACCATCGGCATGTAGATGGTGACGCGGTCGCCCTTCTTGACGCCCTGTGACTTGAGCACGTTGGCGAAGCGGCAGACCCGCTCGTAGAGCTCCCGGTAGGTCAGCTTGCCATCGGTCCCGGGTGCGTCGCCTTCCCAGATGATCGCCGTCTGGTCGCCGCGCTTTTCGAGGTGCCGGTCGACGCAGTTGTAGGCGACGTTGAGCACGCCATCCTCGAACCATTTGATCGATACGTTCGGGTAGGCAAAGCTCGTGTTCTTGATCTTGGTCGGGAACTTGATCCAGTCGAGCCGACGGGCCTGCTCGGCCCAGAACCCATCCGGATCGCGGATCGAGCGCGCGTACATCTCCTGGTACTGCGCTTCGGTCACGAACGTGCGCGCAACGACCTGCGGGCTCGGTTCGAAGATCCGATTGTCCGACATTGGCTTGTTCCTCCCTTATTCCTTCAACGGTTCTAGCCAAGGGGTTGGGACCGGGCAAGCAGCCGGGGCGACGCAGGCGGAAAAGACCCGGTGTTAACCGGGTTTGCGGTCGCCCGTTCGGTGGGGGGCGCGGGGCTGCTATCTCTATGGGGAACGAGAGGTGCCGCGATGACCGATGCCACGCTGACCGAAGCCGTCTCCCCTGCACCAGCGACGAGCATGGCCGCCGAGCCGCCGCTGCGCGCCGCGCGCCGAAGCGACCTTGCCATGATCCACGGGCGGCTGATCGAAGCGATCGGCTCCTCGCCGTTCTACAGTGACGAGTTCAAGGCCTACGAGACCGGGCGCCTCACCCGTGCCTGGCTCGAAGCGCTGCACGAGGCTGACCCCTGGCACGTGGCGGTGATGCAGCTCAAGGGCGAGCCCGCGGGGTTCATGATCTCGGGGCCGGAGCTGGGCACGCTCTGGCTCTACTGGAGCTACGTGTTCCCGGAAAAGCGCAAGAGCTCGATGGCGCTGGCGGCTATGCGCAACTTCCTCGCGCACTGGGAGAAGAACCGCTTCCACAAGGTCGCAACCTATACGCGACCGGGGAACGACGCCGCAGTCGGCATCATGGAGCGCTTCGGCTGGACGCGGACGGCGCTGCTCGAGAAGCACATCTTCGGCGAGGACTACCTGCTCTATGAGCACACGCTGGAGAAGACGATCCCCGGCTACGACCATGGCGCACGACTGGGGCGCCTGCACCAGATCATCCGCAGCGTGAAGGGGCTGATCGGCCGCTGAGGCGGGGTTCAGTCGACCGGCAGGATGCCCACGCCCGCTTGAGGGTTGCCCTCGACCTTGCTGCGCCGCAGCCGGGCGAGGATCGAAACGTCGAAGCCGGCGCCCTTGAGGGCGGTGTACCACAGAGCCACCGACCAGGTGGTGATGGCGATCAGGGCCGCGGAGGCTGCGCCCATCAGTCCGAAGGGCTCGACCAGCAGCAGGTTCGCCATCACGAGCGTGCCGAGGCCGAGCGCAACAGAGGGCAGGCTGGCATAGGGCCTGTCGTGGATCGAGAGCACCAGCGCCGCCGGACCGAGCGCCGCGCGCACCACAAGGGCGAGGCAGAGGACCGATAGCGGGGCGGCTCCGGCGAGAAAGCTCGGACCGAACAGGGCCAGCAGCAGCGGCGAGCCGACCGCCATGATGGCGAAGAGGGCTACGGCAAGGACGGCGGCGACGAGGTTGGCATCGCCGATCTTGCGGCGGAAGCCGGCGCGGTCGCTCATGGCCTCGCTCTCGAAGATATCGGGGAGCGTGACCGCGTAGACCGCAGCGACCGCGAAAGACACCAGCGAGAAGATGCGCGTGCAGACGCCGAAGATCGCGAGCTCTTCACGGCTGAGGTGGCCCGAGAGCAGCAACAGGTCGAAATCGAAGAAGTAGTCGGTGGCGAGCGCGATCACGACCCAGGGCAGCGCGAAGCGCCACCAGCGGCGGACCTCGTGGGGACGCGCTTCGGTCTCGAGCGGCACCGTGCGGAGGTTGCGCCAGAGATAGGCGAGCTGGGCGATCGCGATGACGACAAAGCCGACCGCGAGGATCCAGATCAGCTGGGAGAAGCCCTCCGCGGCCGGTGCCGTCAGGATGACCGCGAGGAAGGCGCAGACGATGAGCATGGGCCGGAACACGCCGTCGGCGAAGAAGCCGGCGAACGGGCGCTTGAGGCCCACGAGGACCGCGCTGTTGATGAACACCGCCGCGGTGGCGAGCGCCATCAGGACGGCCGGGATGCCGTAGGCGAGGATGATCTTGCCGGGTTCGCCGAACCATGGGGCTACCAGGGGGCCGGCAAAGAACAGCAGCGCCCCGACCAGCAAGACATGCAGGTAAGCCCTGGCGACGAAGCCGCGCAGGAGGCGCCCCTCGCCCTTGGCGCGGTATTCGGCCGCGAAATACGTGCCGATGGTCTCGAACCCTAGCGGCATGACCACGGCAACGAGGTTCACCGCCGCGATCAGCAGCAGGTATTCGCCGAGTACGTCAGCGCCCCAGAGGCGCGCGATGGCAGCCTGCGCAAGAAAGACGAGGCCCGCACCGAACAGGCGCGCGCCGAAGATCACCGTCGATTGCGAGAGCAGCCGCCGGCGGAGGTCCATCAATCCGTCTCCGCGGCGTCCGTCCGTACCTGGTCGGGCTTTGCGGTGTCCTTGCCCATCCATTCGATGCGGCGCCGCAGCTGCTGGACCCAGTCGCGCACGGCGAACGCGGTCGAGCCGATGATGCGTGGCAGCGGATAGGCGGCGTAGTTGGCGACCGGGGGCACCGGGGTGATGACGCCCATGGCGCCGGCCATACCCTTCTTGAACTGGTGCAGGCCGTGGAAGCCGTCGGTGCCGCCGAGGTCGTACCAATTGGCCGGGGTGTTGTCCCGCAGCCAGCGGATGATGTGCCAGTGCATGAAGTAGCCGGCGCGAAGCGGCAGCGCCTTGTCGTTGGTCGCCCCGTAAAGATAGACGGCTCGCTCCCCCGCCTTGAATATCACCGCGCCGGCGACAACCTCGCCCTCGTGGCGGACGAAGAAGATCTCGGGCCGCAGCCGCTCATCGGCGACCTGCATCAGCGCGGGCACCGTGTCGTAAGCGGAGTGATCGGCGAACTTCTTGCGGTCCAGCATACGGTCGTAGAGGGCTGCGAAATCCGGCAGCCGCTCGGGGCCGGCGTGCTCGAAGCTCAGCCCCGCCTTCTCGGCTTTCTTGAGATGATAGCGCCACTTCTGCTCGAAGCTCTTGCGCTGCTCCTCGTCGGAGAGCCGGAGGTTGACGATGTAGCGGTTGGGGAAGAGCAGCCGCGCACCAGCCCGGAAGTCGCGGGCGAGCAGGTGCTCGTAGCGGCGGTTCCGACCCTGCAGGTTGGCGTGTGGCCAGACCGAGAGGAACATGCGCCGCGACCGGGCGTAGTGGGCGATCAGCGTCTCGGTCATCTGCGCATAGAGCGCGTCTTCATCTCGGGACGATGGATCAGCGAGAACCGGTCCCCACTTGGCCACTGCGATCCGGCCGAGGCCCAGCGGCAGCGTCTGGATCATCATCAGAACGCCGCCAACGACCTCGCCGTCGAGCCGGAACAGCTGCGGCTCGAGCGCCACCCCCGGCCAGCGGATGCGGGCGAAGGCATGGACCTGCTCTTGGCAAACCTCCCGGAAGTCGGCGACCGTCCGGTCCCATTCCTCGCCGCTGATCAGCTCCATGTCGACGGCCAACACCGGTGCCGGCACGGCGTCCGGGAGGTTGAGCGCGGCATCGTCGCGGGCGACGAAGGCTTCTGCGGTGAGCGACATGGGCGGGATTCCGGCCGTTGTTGAACGGGCGGAACCTACGCCTACAGGGTGTGCAAATCTCTAGCGGAACCGGCCAAATGCCAGGGATCTTGCGGGTTTGGTTAAGACGCTAGTGCGCTGCCGGCACGGCGCCCTTGATGAAGGGAATGACTGGGAGCGTGTGCCCCACTAGCTGGTCAATCCCCTCGTAAACCATGCGGACGGCGACGAAGAGGATGATGGCAAGGCCCACCCAGGCGATCCAGCGGAAGCGCGTGAGCAGCCGGGCTATGAACGTAGCCGCAACGCCCATCAGC
>JAEZBF010000435.1 GCA_023427545.1 Pseudomonadota bacterium | reverse complement strand
CCCATCCCAAGCAGAACCTGCACCTCGACCCGCTCGCGCAGGCTCAACTGCTCATAACGTCGTCCCATCGCCGCAACACCCTAGCAGGTGTTGCACTTGTTCCGTGAACTCAGGGAATCTCTGTTGTCGGGTCGTGGGCAGGGAAACGGAGATTCCCGCGTTCGCGGGAATGACCCGGTGGGTGGGGATACGGTGGGGGTGACTGCACGACCCCTCATCCGGCTGCCGCCACCCCCGGGTCAAGCCCGAGGGCAGGCTCTTCTCCCTCAAGGGGAGAAGGCGTTGATGGCGAGGTTAGTGGCACGCTCTCGTGGTTCGTGGCTCGTGGCTCGACAGGCTCGCCCAGGCTCAACTGCTCATAACGTCGTCCCATCGCCGCAACACCCTAGCAGGTGTTGCACTTGTTCCGTGAACTCAGGGAATCTCTGTTGTCGGTTCGTGGGAGCCGGGAAATGGAGATTCCCGCGTTCGCGGGAATGACATCGTGGGTGGGGTCGGGTTGTGGTGACTGCACGACCCCTCATCCGGCCTTCGGCCACCTTCTCCCACAAGGGGAGAAGGCGCTGACTGCGAGGCTGGTGGCACGCCCTCGTGGTTCGTGGCTCGACAGGCTCGCCATGAGGGGGCTCACCATGAGGGCTACTGAGGCTACGGGGCTGCCCATTCCAGCCTACGGCGGTCCCCGCCCTCCCCCGCGGGAGAGGAAGCCTGACTGCGGGGAGAGGAGAGGGTCAGGCGAACTTTTGCTGCCAGGTGGGGTGGGGATCGTTTTCGGCGGGGGTGGCGGCGTGGATGGCGCGGGCGATGGCGCGGGTGAGGCAGAGGGTGGCGGCGTGGCCGATCGCGGCAGCGTCGACGAGGGGGTCGGCGAGCGGGCGGGCGCAGGTTGCGGCGGCGAAGACGAGGTCGCCGTCGAACAGCGAGTGCGAGGGGACGATGGCGCGGGCCATGCCGTCCTGCGCCTGCACGGCGATGCGCTTGAGCTGCGCCTTGTCCATCTTTGCGTCCGTTGCGACGATGGCGATGGTGCTGGTGGAGATCTCGCTCCGCATGGCGCGATCCTGCCGGGCGATCAGTTCGAGCGGCGGCACGCCGGGATAGGGGCCGAGGCCGCCGAACTCATTGCCGATTTCGAACGGGGCGGCCCAGAAGTGCGGCGTGCCGGCGACGTTGACGTCGCCGCGGGCGTTGCAGGCGACGAGCGCGCCGACCGTGTGGCCGCTGGGGAGCACGAGCGACGCCGAGCCGAGGCCGCCTTTGAGCGTGATCGTCAGCGTGCCGGTGCCGGCGCCGGCAGTGCCGATGGCGAAATCGGTCGCAGCGGCCTCGAAGGCGGCGCGGCCGAGACGGGCGTAGGGGTTCTCGGTCCATTCCTTGTCGCCGCCGTTGATGAGGTCGAAGACGATGGCGCCGGGGACAATGGGGATGGTGGCGGGGCCGGCGCGGAAGCCGCGGCCGCGGGCGCGCAATCCGTCCGACACGCCCGAGGGCGCGTCGAGGCCGAAGGCGGAGCCGCCAGCGAGCACCAGCGCATCGACTTCGGAGACGAGCCGATCGGGATCGAGGAGGTCGGTTTCGCGGGTGCCGGGCGAGCCGCCCATGACGTCGACCGCGGCAACGAAGGGTCTGTCCGCTGTCAGCACGGTGACGCCGGTCTTGATGCGATGATCCTCGGCGTTGCCGACGAGCAGGCCGGGGACATCGGTGATGAGGTTGCGCGGGCCGGGGATCATTGTGCCACGATCAGAGTGCCACGCCCTCGTGGTTCGTGGCTCGACAAGCTCGCCATGAGGGGGCTCGGCATGAGGGGGCTCACGATGAGGGCTACTGATGCGCTGGTGAGGACCTCATGGTGAGCCTGTCGAACCACGAGGTCCGGGCAGAAAACCATTGTCACACTCGTCCCCCAAACCGCATACCCGTCGTGCGGGCGTCGTCGGGGCGGCCGAGCTTGCAGTAGGCCTTTGCCAGCGCCTTGTTGACAGGCACGCCGTCGGGGTCCCACGTGCGGCGCATCTCGAGCATTTCGGCGGCGATCCGCCAGTTGCCGACCTTCATGTGCGCATCGAGCAGCAGCTGGGCGAAGAGGTCGCGCTGGGCGTGGCTGCCGCCGATCTCGGTCATCCGCGGGTTGGCGATCGAGAGCCAGCGTACGGCGGCGGCGTAGTCGCGGCGGGCGTGGGCGAGGACGCCGCGGCAGGCGGGGAGCGCGACGTCGCGCCAGACCAGCCGGTCATAGGCGGTGGAGGTCGCGGCGCGGTCTTCCACCGCCTGCATGAGGTGATCGGCCTCGATGCGATCGGCGCGGGCGAGGCCGTAGAGGTACTGGATGGTGAGGAAGGGGTGGGTGGTGTCCGAGACACGCGTTTTGAGGTGGTGGGCGAGGGCGTCCCAGCGATCGCCGACGTCCATGCCCGCGACTTCCATGCGGGCGAGCAGGGAGACGGCGCCGACCTGGTCCTGGCTGTAGTCGGGATCAATGCCCCAGACGTGGTTGTCGTAGGCGTCGAACACCGCCTCGCGGTCGCCAAGGCTGATGTGGAAGAGCGCCTTGTGCCACCAGTTGTGCGTGTACATGAAGGAGTTGAGGCCGACCCAGGTCTCCGCGGCGTCGGCGAGGAAGTCAACGCCCTCGCGGGTGCGGCCGGTGGTGAGCATGACGTGGGCGAGCGCGTGCTGCGCCCACGGCTCCTTGGGCTTGAGCTCGAGCGCGCGGCGGGCGGCGGCCTCGGCCTCGGGGATGTGGTTGAGCTGCTCGTGGGCGAAGGCGAGCATGCCGTGGAGGTGGGGGTTGTCGGGGTTGGCGGCCTCGGCGGCCCGGGCGATGCGCAGCATGGAAGCGAAATCGCCGCGGTTGAAGTCGAAGTACTGGTGCAGCTTGACCGAGGCGAGGTCGCGCGGGAACCGTGCGACGATCTCTTCGCCGAGCCGCTGGACCGCGGGGATGTCGCCGGCGATCCAGCGCTCGAGTTGGGCGAGGAGCATCAGCTCGCGCGGGCCGGTGGCATCGCGCAGGGTTTTGGCGCGGGCGAGGTAGGTCGTGGCGTGGGCGGGTGCGCTCGGCGCCTCGAGGAACATCCAGGAAAAGCCGGCGTAGATCTGGGCGAGCGGCGCGTCGGGGGCGGCATCGGCGGCGGCGACGATGTTGCCGGCCTTTGTCTCGTAGGCAAGGAAGCCGGTGACGAAGTCGTCGATGCCGGGCAGCGCCGCGGCGGAGGCGGCGCTCACTTCATTTCCGAGCGCGTCCTGTGTCATGGTCGGGTTTCCTGCCGGCCCAGAATCGCAGAGCGATTCAGCGCTGTCCATCTTTCCCCACGGTGCAATGCCGCAGTTCGACAACAACGGTGCGACGCTCCACTACGAGGAGGCGGGGAGCGGACCGCCGCTGCTGCTGATCGCCGGGATCGCCAGCGACGGCGCGAGCTGGCGGCCGCTGGTGCCGCTGCTGGCGCCGCACTTCAGGCTGGTGATGATCGACAACCGCGGCTGCGGGCGAAGCAGCGCGCCGGGCGAGCTGACGATCGCCGACATGGCGGGCGACTGCGCGGCGCTGATCGATCGTCTCGGTCTGGGGCCCGTGAACGTCGTGGGGCACTCGCTGGGCGGCTACCTCGGGCTGCTGCTCGCGGCGGACCATCCGGACAGGGTGCGGCGGCTGGTGACGCTGGCGAGCGGGCCTCTGTCGCAGCGCTCGCGGTCGCTGTTCCGGCACCTCGCCAAGCTCTATGCGACGATCGCGCCGGAGGACTGGTTCAAGCTGCTCTATCCGTGGCTGTTCTCCGACCGCTTCTTTGCGAGCGAGCAGATGGTCTCGAGTTCGGCCGCCGCATCGACCATGTACCCGTTCCGCCAGAGCCCCGCCGATTTCGCGCGGCAGGTGCGGGCGATCGACACGGGACCGAAGCTGGAGCTAGAGCGGATCGGATGTCCGGTGCTGGCGGTTTCGGCGGAACTCGACCTGTTGGCGCCGCCGGACGCGGTGCGGAAGATGCACGTGGGGATCGCTGACGTGGAGCAGCGCGAGATCTCCGGGGCGGCGCACTCGGTGCATTGGGAGGCGGCGGAGGAGGTGGCGGAGCTGGTGCGCGGGTTTCTCGGTTAGTGCCACGCCCTCGTGGTTCGACAAGCTCACCCTGAGGGCTACTGAAGAGCCGGTGTTCTCAATAACTTAGCTGCACGGTGGCCGGGCGCACCTGAGGACCTCATGGTGAGCCCCTCATGGCGAGCCTGTCGAGCCACGAACCACGAGGTCCGGGCTCACCCCACCCCACAGCGTCTCCGCGTCAGATGACGCGGCCGCCGTCGACCTCAAGGGCCACGCCGGTGATCATGCTGGCTTCGT
>JAEZBF010000408.1 GCA_023427545.1 Pseudomonadota bacterium | reverse complement strand
GAGTAGACCTCATGGTGAGCTTGTCGAACCACGAGGTCGTGGCACTTGCCACGGTCAGAATGAGAGCAATGGCAGAAGACATCGTTACCGCCGTGGTCATCATCGGCGCGGGGCCCGTGCGCCTGTTCGCCGTGTTCGAGCTCGGGCTGCTCGACCTCAAGTGCCACGTCGTCGACATCCTCGACCGGCCGGGCGGGCAGTGCGCCGAGCTCTATCCGGAAAAGCCGATCTACGACATTCCGGGGTACCCGGTGATCACGGGGCAGGGGCTGACCGAAAACCTGATGGCGCAGATCGCGCCGTTCAAGCCGGAGTTCCACTTCTCGCGAATGATCGAAAAGCTCGAGAAGCTGCCCGACGGCGACTTCCGGCTCTATTCGGACGCGGGCGAGGTCTTCCGCTGCAAGGTGGTGGTGATCGCGGCCGGCGGCGGCTCGTTCCAGGCCAAGCGCCCGCCGGTCGACGGGATTGAGGCCTATGAGCAGAAGTCGGTGTTCTACGCCGTGCGCCGCATGGACGATTTCCGCGACCACGATGTGGTCATCGTCGGTGGCGGCGACTCGGCGCTCGACTGGCCGCTGAACCTGCAGCCCATCGCCCGCTCCCTCACGCTGGTCCACCGCCCCGACGCCTTCAAGGCGGCGCCGGCTTCGGTGAACCGGATGAAGGAGCTGGTCATGGAGGGCAAGATCAACTTCCTCCTCGGCCAGATCGCGAAGATCGACGGCGCGGACGGCCAGATCGAGAACGTCCACCTCACCACCGATGCCGGCGACCTGGTGCTGCCGGTAACGCGCATGCTGCCGTTCTTCGGGCTGACCATGAAGCTCGGCCCGGTCGCCGACTGGGGGCTCGAGCTCAACGACAACCTGATTGCGGTCGATACCGAGAAGTTCCAGTCCTCGGTGCCGGGCGTCTTCGCGATCGGCGACATCAACGCCTATCCGGGCAAGCTCAAGCTCATCCTCTCGGGCTTCCACGAGGCCGCGCTGATGGCCCAGGCGGCAAAGGCTGTGGTCGCGCCGGGCGAGCGGATCGTCTTCCAGTACACCACCAGCAGCACCAAGCTGCAAAAGAAGCTGGGCGTCGCGTGATGAAGATCCGCGTCACCGACACCGCCGGCGACTCGCACGAACTCGAGGGCCTCGACGGCTGGCGGGTGATGGAGGTCATCCGCGACTGGGGCGTCGGGATCAAGGCCGAGTGCGGCGGCTCGTGCTCGTGCGCGACGTGCCACGTCTATGTCGGAGAGGATTGGATCGAGCGCTTGGCGCCGCCCACCGACGACGAGGAAGACCTGCTGTTCTCCACCATCGACAAGCGGCCGAACTCGCGCCTGTCGTGCCAGATCCTGCTCAGCGATGAACTCGACGGGCTCGAGGTGACGATCGCGCCGTCGGCCTCGGCCGACGCGAAAGCCGCCTGACAAGAGGCTGATTTCTTAAGCAGTTTCGGATTGCATGGCGCCAGCTTCGGCCCATGAACGAGGAACTGCATCATGCACACCGGGACCGGATGTGAAGGCTGCCGCACGGGCGAGGCCTTTCCCATCGATTTCACCATGGCCTTCCATCCCATCGTCGACGTGACGACCGGCGCCATCTGGGCCTACGAGGCGCTGGTGCGCGGCCTGGAGGGGCAGGGCGCGGGAGCGGTGCTGAGCGCGGTGACCGAAGAGAACCGCTACCGCTTCGATCAGGCCTGCCGCGTCAAGGCGATCGAGCTTGCCGGCACCAGGATGCCGGCCGGCAGCACCGCCAAGCTGTCGATCAACTTCATGCCCAACGCGGTCTACGAACCTTCAGCGTGCATCCGCTCGTCCTTTGCCGCTGCTGCGCGCGTGAAGTTCGATCCGCGCCGGCTGATGTTCGAGTTCACCGAGAACGAGCGCATGGATACAGCGCACGTCTCCAACATCGTCGCTGCCTACAAGCGGATGGGCTTTACCACGGCGATCGACGATTTCGGCGCCGGCTATTCCGGGCTCGGACTGCTGGCCGAGTTCCAGCCCGACCTCATCAAGCTCGACATGGAGCTGATCCGCGGCATCGCGACGTCGCGCGCCCGGCAAGCGGTGGTGGGCGGCGTGATGGCGATGGCGCGCGAGCTCGACCTCACCGTGCTGGCCGAGGGCATCGAGACCGCCGAGGAGCTAGAGGTGCTGCGCGCGGCGGGCATCAGGCTGTTCCAGGGCTACTATTTCGCAAAGCCGGAGGTGGAGACCTTCCGCACCGAGTCCGAGCTGCCCGCGCTGCGCGCCGCTGCCTGAATCGGACGTTCAATTCCGGTTCAGCCGGCTTCCCCTATCTGCCCGCGCCTCAGCCGGCACGACCGGCAAACGCGACAGTCACCGGGCCCCAAGCGCCCGGACGAATTGGGGAAATCGAAATGGACGTCTACGCGCTTTTCAAGTTTCTGCATGTGATGGCGGCCCTTGCCTGGGTCGGCGGCGGCATGACCATGCTGGCTTCCGCGATCTTTGCGGTCCAGGACCACGGCGAGATCGGCGCCATCAAGGCGGCGGGGCAAACCGCGTCACTGGGCAAGCGCTGGTTCGTGCCCGCCTCGCTCGCGACCCTCGTCCTGGGCGCTGTTACGACCACCGTGGGCGGCCTCTGGGGCGAGTCGTGGATCATCCTCGCACTGCTCGGCGCGGCGACGACGTTCCTCACCGGCATGTTCGTGCTCGAGCCACGGGCAAAAGAGATGGGCCGCCTGATGGGCGAGGGCCGCGAGGCCGAAGCCGCCGCGGTCGGGCGTCGCCTGCTGACGATCTCGAAGTTCGACTATACGATCATGGTGCTAATCGTCGCCGACATGGTGCTCAAGCCTTACTGGACCGACTTCCTGACCCTCGGCGCCATGGCCGCGGTGCTGGCCGCTGGCGCAGCGCTGTTCCTCGTCCTGCCGAAGCGCGCGAGCGAGCCGCGGATGGCGTGACCGACGCCCAGTGAGGAGCCCGCCCTTGGGACAGGCCTCCTTACTTTCTTGCCCCTGAGTCGAGGCGTAACTTCCGCCATCAGCTTCATTCGGGGGAATGGCTATGGACTGGTACCTCATCTTCAAGTGGCTGCACGTCAGCTTTGCCATCATCTGGCTCGGCGGCGCGTTCATCATGCTTGTCCTTGGCGCCGCGGCGGATCGTGCCCGCGACGATACCGACATGGTCTGGATCGCCCGCAAGGTGGCCTGGAGCGCCGAGCGGGTCTACGTGCCGGCAAGCATCCTTACGCTGATCTTCGGTCTGCTCATGAGCTGGACCGGCGCGCTCTGGAGCAACCTCTGGATCATTCTTGGGCTGCTCGGGATCGCCTCGACGATCTACATCGGCATCGCGATCCTGACGCCCCGCGCCAAGAAGGTGGAAGCGGGCTATGCCGCAGGCGGTGTCACGCCACAGGTGCTGGCCACCTGCCGCGAGCTGCTCGCGTTCGCCAAGTTCGACATCACCGTCCTGTTCGTCGTGGTGGCGGATATTGTGCTCAAGCCGCAGGCCGACGACTGGGTGCTGCTGGCGATCATGGCGGCAGTGATCCTTGCCGCCGGGGCGATCTTCCTCCGGCCGCGTCTGTCAGCAAGTCCGGCAGCCGCCTGATCACCCGTCCTGTGCACCTCGGCCGCGCAACTAGCGGCCGAGGTGTGCTCACGGAGCGCCGGGTTTGCCCGACGCAACGTTCGCCAGCTCGGGGAGGAAATCCTTCACGAGCGGCTGGCGTTGCGTGTCGAAGGGGAGGGGACGGACGACCCGCATCGCCGCGATTCCCACCCGCACGGTCATCAGGCCGTTCACCAGGCCTTCGCCAAGCCGCGTGGAGATGCGGGCTGCTAGCCCCTGGCCCACCAGCTGCTCGATCGCACCATCAGTCATTGCAAGGCCTCCGGTGACGGCCAAATGCGAAAGCACCGAGCCAATCAGCCGCACGGAGCCGAACAGCCCTGGCCGCGCCCCGTAGAGCCGGCCGATCGCACCAGCGAGCCGGATGCTCTCCCAGGCGACGAAGGCGATGTCGACCAGTGCCCGCGGTGAGACCGCGGTAACCAGCGCCACTCGCCGCGCCGCACCCGCCGTAAGCGCCCGGGCCCGCGCGTCGAGCGGCGCGACCAGCATGCGCTCTGCGGCCCGCACCATCTCCGCCCCATCGAAGAGGTCGCGCGTGTTTTCCTCGAGTTGCGTCCGTGCCCGGCTGAGATCGGCGCGCGCATCGTAGACGGCGTGGAGCTGCTGGAGCACCCGCACGCCCTCGTCGCGCTGATCGCTGAGCAGCACCGCGGCCGCCCTGTCCCGCAACCGGTCGAGCACCCGGAGCCGGCGCAGCGACAGGTACTCGCGGATGGCGATTGCGAGGATGGCGATGACGAAAGCCGCTAGGAGTGCCGTCCCGAGCCAACCCAGCCATGGGTTGGCCGCGAAAAGATCGCTGATGAGGTGCTGGGCCCAGAGACCCAGCGCGAGGGACACAAGGATCCCGCCCGTGCTCCAGGCCAATCGAACAAGGCCGCTATGGCGACGCCCCAGCGGGACCGGGAGCGTCTCGGGCGGCGGCTCGGGGTTGAAGAAGGGCTCGACGATAGGGGCGATCTCGGTCGCGCGCTCCGGGGCAAAGGCACGCGGCACCCTCACCGGTGTTTCCGGCTCACCGCCGGAGCCGATCGGACGTGCAACCGGGCGCTTCATGCGAGGCGCTCTCCGAGCAAGAAATCGAGGGCACGGTCGAAGCGGATGTGCGGGAGGAGCGGATCGCCGGTCTCGTTCCGCTCGAGCTTGCCGGGGGGCATGAAGCGCAGGAAGGTGACCGGCGGAGCGCCGTGTTCCAGCGCCAGCTCGGCATCCTCCGGAAGGTCGCCGGGGAACAGCGCGATTTCGGTCTTGCCGTCATAGGTTACCCCGTCCAGCACCTCGCCCGCCTCTGGCGTCCCGATGACTGCCGGCAGGGTCTCCCCATGCTCCTCGATGGTGCTTTCGCGGGTGGCGCGCACTGCCGCGATCGCGAGCGACCGCGTCTCCGCTCCCGCAAAGCGCGCGCGTCGGATTGCATCGGCGACCAGTCGATTGAGGATGGCCTCGAGCCGGTCATGACTGGTGTGGTGGAGGTGATCGGCCTTTGTCGCGGCAAAGAGGATGCGATCGATCCGCCGGCTGACGACGCGCAGCAGCGGGTTGCTTTCCCCCTGCCGGAAGCAGGCAAGGATATCGGTCAGTGCCGTCTCCAGATCGGCAACGGCAGCCGGGCCGGCGTTCAAAGCCCGCAACGTGTCGACCAGCACGATCTGCCGGTCGAGCCGCGCGAAATGGTCGCGAAAGAACGGCCGCACGACGATCTGCTTGTACGCCTCGTAGCGACGTTCCAGCATGGCGTAGAGGCTGCTCGACCGCACCTGGCCGCTTTGGGGCGGCAACGGCGCGAATGTCAGGGCAGGCGTGCCCTCTAGCTCGCCCGGCATGAGAAAGCGTCCCGGTGGCAGTGTACTCATCGCCCGGCCATCGGTGCGGCTTTGCCGCAGATATGTCGTGAACGCTCCGGCCAACGCCTCGGCCGCCGGATCGTTCGCTTCGGCCAGTGGGTCGGTCAGCGACAGCGCATCGAGGAACGGCATGGCCTCGGCACGGCTTTCCGGCCGCTCCGCCCGCTCGAGCGCTTCCGCGCTCCACTCGGCAAAGCTCAGCGACAGCAGCGGCAGGTCGAGCAGCCACTCGCCGGGATAATCGACGATGTCGAGATTGAGGGTCGAGGGTTTTCCGAAGCCCTTCAGCCAACGGGCCGACTGGTACTTCAGCGTCAGCCGCAGCTGGCTGATGCGGCGGGTCGACTCCGGCCAGTGCGGCGACTTCCCGGTGAGCGCTTCGAGGTGTTGCTCGTAGGCGAAGCGAGGCACGCCGGCGTCAGGCGATTCAGCCAGCCGAGCACCGATGAAGCGCCCCTCCGCCAGCGGCCCGAAGCCGGGCAGCCGGCCGCCGATCAGCAGATTGTGGATCAAGGCCGTGATGAAGATGGTCTTGCCGGCGCGGGACAGGCCGGTGACGCCCAGCCGCAGGGTCGGGGTGATGGTGCCGCCCGCGGCGTCCGCGAGATTGGCAAGCGCGATGCCGATCTCGTCGGCGAGCTGGGTCGGCGGGGATGCCATCGGCCTCTCGGTCTGGTCGCAAAAAGAGGTAAGGGGTCGTAGCGCCAATGCAAGCGGTCCCAGCGCCACGCAGGCTGCGTCGCGGAACGTCGCCTTGTACACCGCCGTTATTCAGCCGACATAGCAGGAGAATCTTCATGGAAGAACGTGTCGTGGAAGTCGATACCACGATCAGCGCCCAGCCGGCGCGGGTCTGGGAAGTGATCACGGATGGCACCTCCATGATGCCCGGGACCACGGTCGAGAGCAGCTGGAAGCGAGGCGCTCCCATCACCTTCTCGGGCGAGTGGAACGGCAAGCCGTTCAAGGACTATGGCGAGATTCTCGAACTCGAGCCCGAACGGCTGGTGGCCTATTCGCACTGGAGCAAGACCCCCCAGCGCCCCGCCGACTACCACATCGTCCGGTATGAACTTGAGCCCGCGCTGAACGGCACCGTGGTCCGGCTCAGCCAGACCAACGTGGGCGCCTCGCCACAAATCGACGATGCCACCCGCGCCGAGTTCACCAAGAACTGGACGATGATGCTCGAGGCGCTGAAGAAGGCGGCTGAAGCCTAGAGCACGCGCGCAATATCGGTCTGACTGAAGTCGTCGCCGATGAAGAGCAGCGGGCAATCCAGCTGCCGCGCCACGTCATAAGCGAAGCAGTCGCAGATGTTGAGCTTGGCAGGATGGTTCGCCTTGCCCCAGCGTCTCTGCACCTCGCCCACGCGAAGCGCGGTTTCCATGTCCACGGGGACGATGTCGGGCCGTATCGCGCTCACCAAATCGAGCAACTCGCCTTCGACCTCACGCTTCCGGCTTACGATGATCGCTTCCGTCAGCGTGATGGCCGACATCGCAACTGCGCGTTCGCTTGCGAGGGCACGGCTGCACTCGGCAGCGCCGCTCTCACCAAGAAGAATTGCGATCAGCGCTGAAGTGTCGACTGCGATCACACCGGCAGACCATCGTCGTCATAAAGGAAGTCTGCGCTGTGGGCGGCGCTCGATCCGGGCAGCGCCTTCGCAGCCGCCCGCTTGCTGATTTCAAGCAGCCGCTGATACCGGGCCTCGATTTCCGCATCACTCAGTTGCGACCGCTCCGTTTCCACGGCCGTAAGCTTGACCGCCGGCTGGCCATGCCGCGTCAGCACGACTTCCTCGCCGGCTTCGGCGCGACGGATCAGTTCGGTGAGGCGGGCCTTCGCCTCCGTCACATTGATGTACATGGCGGCCTCCGCATTATGGTCCAGAAATATGGTCCATGTCTAAGCGGTGGTCAACGGACGTTCCGCAAAGCCCACCTTTTCGATGTCGAACGGCGTGGTCTGGTAGATCTCGTTGATCCAGTTCTGGAACAGCAGGTGGCCGTGGCTGCGCCAGCGGTTCTCCGGCTCCTTGGTAGTGTCGCCGCCGGGGAAGAGGTTGCGCGGGGGCTGCGTGTCGAGACCTGCCTTCACGTCGCGCTCGTACTCGTCCGCCAGCGAGCGGTTATCGTATTCGAGATGGTTGAGCATGTGCACGGCCCGATGCTTGGGGTCGTTGAGGAAGCACACGCCGATCTCGTCGTTGTCGATGAGGATCTCGAGGTCCGGGCCCAGGCTCTCGCGAGCGATGTCGTTGTAGCGCGACACCGGTACCATCGGGCTGTCCGACATTCCCCGCAGGTACGGCGAGCGCGGATTGACGATCTTGTGCCGGAAGACGCCGAACGCCTTCTGCGGCATGCGGTACCGCCGCGCCTTGTGGAAGTGGTAGAGCGCAGCCTGGGCGCCCCAGCAGATGAACATCGTGTGGTGCACGTTCGTCTGCGTCCAGTTCATGATCTCGACCATCTCGGGCCAGTAGCGCACCTCCTCGAAGGGCATGTTCGCGACGGGCGCACCGGTTACTATGAAGCCGTCGAACTTCTGGCCGCGCACCTCCTCCCACGTCTTGTAGAACGTCTTGAGGTAGTCCTCTGAGGTGTGCTTGCTCTTGTGCTCGGTAATGCGCACCAGCGTTAGGTCGACCTGCAGCGGCGTGGCGCCGACGAGGCGGGCGAACTGCGTCTCCGTGCGCTCCTTGTTGGGCATCAGGTTGAGCAGCCCGATGCGCAGCGGCCGGATGTCCTGCCGCGCCGCGCGGGTCGAATCCATGACGACGACGCCCTCGGCCTCGAGTGTCTTGCGCGCGGGGAGGTGGTCGGGGATGCGGATTGGCATTTGTCGTCTCGTACGTGGCTTCAGGCTGAAAGGCGCGTCTTGATTGCCTTCGCCATGAGCTGGAGGAAGTCCTTGCCGTCGCGTACCGTCGAGAGGTCGGCCGCATCGACGGTGTAGCCGAAGTTGTCCGCCAGCATCTGGTAGCGCGGCAGGCGGTCGTGCAGAAGCGCCTCAAAGCCCCAGGCGCCGAACGCGACCGGGTCGACGTCGTCATCGGAGCCGATGCCGTTGAGGCGCTTGAACTCGTCCCACTTGGCGACGAGGAAATCGGGTTGATAGTACATCGGCTTGGGCGCCGCCTTGAACCGCCGGATGAGCTCCACGGCGTCGGCGTCCGTGCCGCGGATGTAGAGCAGGGTGGTGTTGGCCGTCAGCGTCTGCACGATCGGATCGGTGGCGTCATTGGGGTCGATCATCTCGATCAGCGAGCCGCCGGTATCGGCGATGAAGTCGCTGTAGCCGTAGATCGTTTCCGCCCGCTCGATGAACTCCGGGATGTCCTGTAGCGCGGCCATCTCGGCGATCCGATGCTGGTGCTGGCGCCGCTGGTACTCCGCAAGCGGCAGCCCGCCGCGACGTGGGTCGCCCGGCGCGCCGAGATAGGTCGATAGCGGCTCGAGGTTGGCGAAGGTCAGGTTGGCGCGGATGTAGATCGAGTCCGAGCGCAGCAGGTCGCGCAGGAACGGAACCTTCATCGCCTCGCGCTTGAAATTGTCGACGATGAACTCGCCCATGTAGCGGGTGCCGATGCGATAATCGACCGAGTAGTGGAACCAGCCACTCTTCTGCAGCAGCGCGCTGAGCCAGGTCTTGCCGACACCGGCCATGCCGAAGACGGTCACCGCGTGGTGCGGCGCGGCAACGAACTCTTCCGGCTTGTCAAACAGCATCGCGGCCCCGCTTCGTTGGAGCGCAAGCGTTTACGCCAACAGCGGACAGGCGGCAAGAATTGCCGGGCAGGGCCCTCGCTGCCCGGCTGCTGCAGGGTGCGCGGGCGAAAATCCCTTGCGCTTCAACAACAAAGGCTTGGCACCGTGCTTGCATCGCATGTTGCGAACGGGCGCGTGGCGCGCCTTGCGTAACGGAGTTGGCGATGGGGATTTACGGGGCACTTTCGACGGCGGTCACCGGTCTGCGGGCGCAGTCGTTTTCGCTGGAGAACATTTCGGGCAACATCGCCAACAGCCAGACCACCGGCTTCAAGCGCATCGACACCGATTTCCTCGACCTGATCCCCGACGCCCCGACCAAGCTGCAGAACTCCGGTTCGGTGCTCGGGCAGTCCCGCGCGACCAATACGCTCCAGGGCGACATCAAGTCGGTCTCCAACGAAACCTTCATGGCGATCAACGGCACCGGCTTCTTCGTGGTGGAGCCGGCAATCGGCATGTCCGATGGCGATGCGACCTTCGGCGGCTCGAACTACTACACGCGCCGCGGCGACTTCGACGTCAACAAGGGCGGCTACCTGGTCAACGGCTCAGGCTACTACCTCAAGGGCCTGCCGATCGACCCGCGGACGCAGAACATCTCCGGCTCCGTGCCGCAGGTGCTGCGCATCTCGACGGCCTTCCTGCCGGCGCAGCAGACGACGCGGGTCAACTACCAGCTCAACCTGCCGCAGCTGCCTAAGACGACGGCCTACATCCAGGGCAATGCGACGCCGGGCACCGAGCTGTTGCAGCCCAGCGATTTCCTGCCAATGACCCCCGATACGCCGGCGACGACGAGCGGCGCCAGCGCAACGGCGGCAACGCTGACCTCCACGCTTGCGGGTCCGGGGGACACGCTCACGATCACCATCGGCGCGACGACACGGACCTACACCTTCAACAGCGGTGGCAGCACGACGCTGCCGGCGATCAATACTGCCGACGCGAGCACCGATACGCTCGGCGAAGTGCTGGCCGCAATCCAGGGCGATATCGGTGCCGCCGGAACGATCGGCCTGAGCGGCGGCAAGATCACGGTTTCGGCTGCGAACACCGCAGACAGCATCACCATCACGGATGGCACGGCCGGCTTCGGCTTCACCAGCGCCACGACCGATCCGACGGTCTCGGTGGCGGCGCAGCAGGCGGTTCGCGTTCCGACCATTTCGGCGGTCGACGCCGAGGACTTCCTCAGCCAGTCGGTGTCGGGCGGCGCGATCACCGTCTACGCCACCAACGGCGCGCCTGCCGACGTCCAGATGCGCTGGGCCAAGATTGCCAGCACGGAAGCCAATGGCGTCGATCGCTGGCAGCTGTTCTACCTCTCTGACAGCAACGCCACCGGCGTGCAGCCGATGTGGAAGAACGTCGGCATCGACTACAATTTCGGACCCAATGGCGCGCTCACCAGCGGCATCACGCAGACCAACCTCAATAACCTGACCGTCAATGGCGTGGACATCGGCAACGTAACGCTGGCGCACGGGCCCAATGGCATCACCTCGTTCAACGACCCCAACGGCAAGGCGGAGGTCACGGCCCTCAACCAGAACGGCTACCCGGCCGGCGAATTCGTCTCGGTGTCGATCAACGACAACGGCCGCGTGGTGGCGTCCTACAACAACGGACAGCAGGTCGAGGTCGCGCAGGTGGTCACGGCCGATTTCAATGCCGCCAACCAGCTCAAGCGGCTCGACGGCGGCATCTTCGCCGCAACGTCGGATTCCGGCGAGGCGATCCTCAATTCCAATGGCGGTGTGATCGGCGCCTCCCTCGAGTCCTCGAACACCGACATCTCGGAGGAATTCACCAAGCTGATCGTCACCCAACAGGCCTACGCCGCCGGCACGCGCATCGTCTCCACGGCCGACCAGATGCTTCAGGAAGCGCTCAACATGGTCCGCTGACGGCGGACAAGAGGGTTAGCCGGCGCCCCCGCCGCGCCGGCGAACGGGAAGGACGGGCATGGGCCTCAGCATTTCGCTCAGCAACGCGCTCTCTGGCATGAACACCAGCCAGAACAGCCTCGACGTGCTGTCGCGCAACGTCGCCGGCGCCGGCACTCCCGGCTACCACCGCCAGTCGCTGACCGTCGTCGACACCATGGGTGTGAACAGCACCTATGCGCGGTCGGGCACGATCCAGCGGGCGTTCAACGAGAGCCTGCAGTCCTACTACACGCGCGCGGTGTCGGACGCGTCCTACAGCAGCGTGCGCGGCTCCATCCTCGAGCGGCTACAGTCATTCCTCGGCACACCTGGATCGGCCGGCTCGCTGGATACTGCCTTCGCGAAGTTCCAGACCGCCCTGCAGCAGCTCGGCACCAGCCCGGAGAACTACGCGACCCGCGCATCGGTGGTGGCACAGGCGCAGGGGCTTGCCGCCACCCTAAATACCCTGACCAATCAGGTGCAGGAGCTGCGCCAGGAGACCGAGACCAGGATCGCCGGCAACGTCGATGCCCTCAACACCGCGGTCGGCGCGCTTTCCAAGATCAACACGCGCCTTGCCGACCAGACCTCGGACGGCGGCTCGCGCGCGGCGCTGCTCGACCAGCGTGACCGGCTGGTGGAACAGATCTCGACCATGATCGACCTGCGCGTCGACTACCGGTCCGACGGCACGGTCGGACTGATGACCCGCTCTGGCGTCGGCATCCTCGACGGCAAGCCGTCGATCTTCGAGTTCCAGAGCGCCGGCGCCCTGTCGGCCAGCCAGCAGTTCAACGTCGATCCCGCCCGCAGCGGCGTCGGCACGCTTATCCTGCGAACACCCGGCGGCGTCACGCTCGACCTGGTACAGCAGAACGCGCTGAAGTCAGGCGAGCTCGCAGGGCTGGTCGAGCTTCGCGACAAGACGCTCACCGCGGTGCAGGGTCAGCTCGACGAAATCGCCGGCGGGCTCGCACAGGCTCTCTCCACGGTAACGACACCTGGCACCCCGGCAAGCTCGGGTGCCGCCCAAGGCTTCAGCCTCGATCTGAGCGGCATTCGCGACGGCAACGATTTCGTCGTCGACTACCGGCAGAACGGGGTCGACAAGTCGCTACGGGTGGTGCGGGTCGACGATCCGGCCAAGCTCCCGCTCGATTATCTGGATGCTAACGGCACCCGGGTGCTTGGCCTCGACTTCTCCGCTGGCACCGCATCCATCGCGTCGCGGATCACAGCGGCGCTCGGCCCCGGATTCTCCGTCTCAAATCCCTCCGGCAACGTGTTGCAAGTGCTCGACGATGGGGCGGCGAACACCACCACCGTCATGGCGCTCACCAAGCGCACAACATCGACGGGAGTGCAGACCGGCAGCCCCGGGCTAAATCTGTTCGTCGATGCCGGCAATGCGGATTACACCGGGAGCCTCAGCGGCGTCGGGCAACAGCGCGGCTTTGCCGGTCGCATCGCTGTCAACACCGCCGTGCTCGCCGACAACAAGCTCCTCGTGCAGTACCAGGCGGGCCTCTCGTTGGGCGACGGCACGCGGCCAAACTACCTGCTCGAGCACCTCGAGACGATGCGGTTTGCCTCCGGCCAATCCGGCGTGGGGGCAGCCGGGAACTTCCGGCTCGGCGGCAACGTCAGCGAGATCATCGCCCAGGCGCTCGACTACCAGGGCAGCGTCGCAGAGGCCGCAGCGAGCGACCAGGCGACCCAGGAACTCACCATGCAGACGCTCGGTGCCAGGCTCGACAGCGAGTACGGCGTCAACGTCGATGAGGAGATGGCGCGGCTCATGGAGCTGCAGAACGCCTACGCTGCCAACGCGCGGGTAATCTCAGTGGTGCAGGATCTGCTCGACCGGCTGCTGGATCTCTGAGGGCGCAGGCGATGAGCACCATCAACCGCACGATGTACCCGCTGCAGTCGAGCTTCGACCAGATCTCGCGCATGCAGCAGCAGTTCTCAAAGCTGCAGCTGCAGCTTGCGACCGGCAAGAAGGCGAGCACCCTCGCCGAGATGGGCAGCGGTCGCTACTTCGACCTGTCGCTGCGCAACCGGCTGGGGCGGATCGAGGGCTTCCAGAACAATATTGCTACGGTCAACCTCCGCCTAAGCGTGCTGGACAAGACGATGACCCGCCTCGACGCGCTCGAAGGCGAGGCGCGGACCGCAATCACGCCGGGAGCCTATGGCACGGGCAACATCAACTTCGGGACGGTGCCCTCGCTTGCCCGGGCGCGGCTCGACGAGACCCTGAGCCTGCTGAGCGTGGATGCCGATGGCCGGTACCTCTTCGCCGGCAGCCAAATCGACCGCAAGCCGGTGGCGTCGGTCGCCGCGATCCTGGATGGAGTCGCCGGGAAGGCCGGTTTCAAGCAGGTGGCAGCCGAACGCCAGGCTGCCGATCTCGGGAGCACCGGATTGGGCCGGCTTACGCTGAGCACCGCCAGCGATACCGTGACGCTCGCACGGGACGGGACCCATCCCTTCGGCCTCAAGCTCTCGACCCTGACCAGCAGCAGTCCAGCCGCTACACTTACGCAGCCGGCCGGCACACCGCCTGCGCTTGCGGTTCGGTTTACCGCTCTCCCCATCCCTGGCGAGACCGTTAGCATCGGGCTGACGCTACCCGACGGCACCGAAGAAGGCGTCACGCTCAAGGCAGTGACCGGCACGCCGGGGGCAGGGGAGTTCCAGATCGGCGCGGACGCGGATGCAACGGCTGCGAGCTTCTCCGCGGCGCTTCAGGCTGGACTGACGAGCCTGGGAAGCACCAAGCTTGCTGCCGCCTCCAACTTCGCCGCCGCGGACAACTTCTTCAACGGCTCCGGCGAGCAGGTGCTGCGCGTTGATGGCCCGCCGTTCGACACTGCGACCGGACTCATCGCTGCCGATCCTGCGACAACGGTCATGTGGTATCGGGGTGGCGACGAGCCGGCCGCTCGCGCGACGGCAGGCTCGCGGAGCGACGACACCACGACCGTGAACTACGGCGTGCAGGCAAACGAAAGCGGGCTTGTGCAGCTGGTGCGCAGCCTGGCTGTCGCCGCGGCGCAGACCTTCCCGGCCGCCGATCCGAACTCCGGCGGCCGCTTCGATGCGATTGCCAGCCGCAACCTCTCGCGCCTGGCGGAAAGCCACAACAGCGAGGCCGGCTCGATCGAGATGATCACGGTCGAGCTCGGCAACGCGCGGGCAACGACCGGCAACGTGGAGTCGCGCCATACCACGCAGAAGGCGCAGCTCGATGGCCTGCTGAGCGACATCGAGACGGCCCCGAACGAGGAAGTCGCGATGCAGATCCTCGCGCTGCA